>CAMFLX010000048.1 GCA_945957555.1 uncultured Cytophagales bacterium | reverse complement strand
GTACTGGAGGCACAGTAAGTGGCACTACTAATCTCTCGTCGATTACGCTACCTGTAAGTCCGGCAAGTACAACTACCTATACCTTGGTTTCTGTGAACAATTCTGTTGCTAGTTCTGGTGCGAAGTGTTCGGGTACCGTTTCTGGGTCATCGGTGGTTACAGTGGTTCCGATCCCTACTGCTGCCTTTTCGGTTCCAGCTTCGGGAACGGCTTGTATCGGAGATATTGTTACGGTGACTTATACGGGAACCTCTTCGGCATTGGCCACCTACGCTTGGAATTTTGGTGGAGGCATCAATACCAACGGTGCTACAGGTAAAGGCCCTTATTTGATTGGATATGGAACTACGGGTATTAAGACCATTACTTTAACAGTGACTGACCAAGGTTGTGTATCTCCAATGGTAAGCCATACGGTTGATATCAAGGAACTGCCTTCTGCTAAAATATCAGGTGATCAAACGGTTTGTCAAAACGCCAATGCGACTTTAAATTTTACATTTGCCACGGGTACAGCTCCGTTTACGGTAACCTACACTGATGGTACGAGCAATTTTACGGGAACGGTGAATACCAATCCGGGTACCTTGGCAGTCGCTATGGCTACTGTGGGTACTACCAAGTTTAAATTGGTCAATGTAAAAGATGCTAATAACTGTAGCAGCACCAATGTGAGTGATTCTGCAGTGGTAAAAGTAATCAGTACACCAAGTAGTGATTTTAGTTTGAATGCGGGTGTTTGTGTAAATAATGCCACTACGATTACTTACAATTCGGCAAATTCGCCAACAGCTACCTATACATGGAATTTTGGAGGTGGTACGATTGTGAGTGGTTCGGGGAGTGGTCCTTATCAGGTTTCGTGGCCTAGTATTGGTTCAAAAACGATATCATTGCAGGTGACAGAGTCGGCCTTGTGTCCTTCGCCTACCACTCAGAAAAACATTTTAGTAGGTTTACCACCTACGGCTACGATTAGTAATGATACAACTGTTTGTTCTGGGAATAGTGGAAAGGTTAAAGTAACATTTACAGGTGCGAGCCCTTACAATATTACTTTGCAGGATCAGAATGGCGTGGATTATCCGTTTAGCAATATTAATACTACTGTATTTTATGCTACGGTCAATGTTGCTACTACTTCCACGTTTACAGTGAAATCTACCTCTGATGCCAATTGCTCAGGAACAGGAAGTGGTACCGTAATAGTTACTGTGAATCCTGTGCCAACGGCCACTATCTCCCAAAACACGACCGTATGTGCGGGTGATTCTACAGATATTAAAATTGATTTTACAGGAGTAGCGCCTTATAGCTATACCTATCTGCTCAGTACTGGGGGAACAGTGACAGGAACTACAAACATGGCCTCTTTAACATTGAGACTTAAACCTGCGGTAACAACCACTTATGCGTTGGTTTCCATGTCTGACAAGTTTTGCACGGGGACAGTATCGGGTTCCGCGACTGCAACAGTCGTGAATATGCCTGTAGTTGACTTTAATATCTCACCAACGGTAAGTTGTGAAAATACGCCAATTCAGGTTTCATTTAAAGGAACAGCTACAGCACTAGCGACCTACTCTTGGGATTTTGGTGTGAATGGCGCGCCTACAAGTACTACAGGTGTTGGACCTCATAATGTAACTTACACTGCCACAGGTACGCAAACGATCAAGTTGGATGTGACAGATCAGGCGTGCCCAACAGTATCACTGAGCAAAACTATAGATGTGAAACCTTTGGCTAGGGCTACGATTTCTGGTGATCAAGGTGTATGTCAAGGAGGAACTGCAATACTTCAGTTCTCCTTTCCAAAAGGTACGGCTCCGTTTACATTCGTGTATTCAAATGGTACCAGTAACTTTACGGGTAACTCGGCTACCAATTCAACCACTGTGTCTGTAGTGATGCCAAGTGCAGGTGTCACCAATTTTACCTTGGTAAGTGTTACTGACGTTAATACTTGCGTGAGTACGGATGTTTCGGGTATCGCCAAAGTGACGGTGGTTTCAAAACCGAGCAGTGATTTTACACTGGCTACTAAAATGTGTCAAAATGATACAGCAACGATCACCTACAATGCTACATCATCACCCACGGCAGTCTATCAGTGGGACTTTGCCTCTGGTACCGTGCTGAGCGGTACAGGAAGTGGCCCATATAAAGTGATCTGGCCAAGCAATGGCAATAAAACGGTGTCGTTGGTAGTGAACGAATCTGCGGGCTGTATATCTGACACAACGAAGAAAACCATTGCCGTGAATGCGTTACCTTTGGTGAATATTGGTATAGATACGATTACCGTATGTAGGGGAGATGCTGCAAATATCAAGATCAGCTTGGTAGCAGGACAAACGCCTTATCAAGTAACCCTTTTTGACCAGAATGGCAACAATTTCAACTATCCTTCGCTCCCAATAAATGTCGCATTCGTTCCTCTCTTGTTAAATGATACATCTACTATACAAGTACTTCCCAATTCTGTGATTGATGGGAATGGTTGTGCTGGTTCTGGAATAGGGAAAGTAATTGTAAATGTGAATCCATTGCCTACAGCGACCATGTCTAAGGATGGGCCTGTCTGTGAGGGACAAAGCACCACGATCAAAATAGACTTTACAGGAGAAGCGCCTTTTAAATTTACCTATACTGACGGTACGACGAATTTCACGGATTCTACGAATTCGAAGTCTGTCTTAGTGAGTGTTTCACCTACTGTAACCAGCACGTACACTTTGGTTTCGGTGCAAGATAAACTTTGTACAGGTACAACAGTTTCTGGAAGTGCCACCGTGACGGTGATCAAAACACCTATCGCCGACTTTAGCATACCAGCAGCGGCTTGTTTGAACTTGGATGCTGATATAACTTTTACAGGTACGGCTACTAATGCGGCCACGTATACTTGGAATTTTGATACGGGTAATATAACGAGTGGTTCTGGAAAAGGCCCTTATAAAGTGAATTGGGCTGTGGCGGGAACTTACAACGTTGGGTTAACCGTACTGGATCAAGGTTGTCCTTCCTTGCCAGTGATCAAATCTATTATTATTAAAGACAAACCAAGTGGAGAGGTGGTGTCTAACGATACGACTGTTTGTGAAAGACAAAGTGTGAAATTGCAACTTAGTTTTACAGGTTTACCTCCGTTTAAATACCAATATACAGATGGTACCAACACCAGTGTTGTGGCCACTACTAACAATTTGATAGAGACTGTAACAGTAGTGCCTACTATAGTGCCTTTAACGATATACAAGTTGGCCTCCCTGTCAGATTTGGCATGTGCCACTAATGTGCTTACAGACTCCATGGAGGTGAACATCATACCAGCACCTACCTCTACATTTACTGTTAAGGATAGTTCTTGTTTTGGAGATACGCTTGATGTTGTGTATACGGGAACCAATTTTGGGGCTGCAACTTTCGACTGGCATGCTTTTGATGGTGCAACAGTAGTTTCTGGATCTATTTTAGGTCCTTACAAAATTACCTATCCGAGCATAGGTGATAAATTTGTGAAATTGACGATTACAGAGAATGGTTGCACAGATTCTACTGCCATGCCGGTGCATATAAGTACACCACCAACGGCTACGATGGTTGCAGATACAGCTATATGTTCAGGTAACACCGCACCATTGAAACTAACGTTTGTGGGCAATGCGCCTTTTACATACAATATTACCAATGCAACAGGCGGGCCTTTTACAAGCAATACACTGACAGATGTGGTAAACGTAAGCCCTCTCTCGAATACGACTTATCAATTGATTTCGGTACTTGATAAAAATGCTTGTAAGGCTACCTTATTGACTAATAATGAGGTGACTGTGACCGTAAACCAATCTCCTAAATTCGATTTTTCGGGTAAGACAGAGATTTGTAAAAACGATAGCGCAGAAGTTTATATTGATTACCAGTCAGGTAGGAGTCCTTGGACTGCGGCTGTAAATGTACTGAGTCCTAGTGCAACGTTTACGAAGACAAGTGTCGACACCAAAGATACGGTGAAGTTTATACTGAGCGGGGACGCAACAGTATCAGTGACGGTAACGGATTCGAACTTGTGTAGTACTACTAGTACAAAAACACTCGACATAGTGCTAAGGCCGATCCCTGATGCAGCATTCTTATTAGATCCTACTATATGTACTGGTGATGCAACGGTTGTACTTAATTTGAATACGCCTGATCCATCATATACTTATAGTATTGACGCAGGCGATGCCTCTTTTGTGGATGGCTCTACCAATGATGGAACATTTGTAGTGATTTGGGACATAGCTGGTTTGAAGAAGGTTAAGTATACCGTTTTTGATGGGGTGTGTTTTTCTAATGATGCTGTTGACAGTATTCTGGTCAATCCTGGTCCAACGGCTCAGATTGTAGCTCCTAATGTGATCTGTCAGGGTGATATGGTAGATGTAACCATCAACTTGACAGGTACGCCAAATTTTGATTTTGGCCTTGATGTGGAAGGTGTGAAGCAAGACGTATTGGCTTATAGTTCAAATAGCTATACTTTTAAGACAGCTCTAAAAAGTACAGGAGTCATTACTATTGATTATGTGAATGATAATAATGCTTTGGGCTGTGCCAATACTGCGGGAACAAGTAAAACTGTCACCGTGAACCCAACACCAAATCTTACGATCAGTGGTTTGGATCCAAGCTACTGTTATACGAATCCTTTAGCTACGATTTTAGCGAGCGACCCAGCCGTGGTATATGATTTTAGTAAATTGCCTGTAGGTTCATTTGCCGATTTGGGAGGAGGAAATGCAGAGCTGTATCCTTTGGCTGCAGGTGTGGGTAATTATCCATTCACCGCCAAACTTAGCAATAGCTTTGGTTGCGCAGATACGGTAAATACCGCCCTGAATGTGGTGGATGAACAAGATGCTGCCTATACTTTGGACAATAAGAATTTGTGTCAAAACGTTGATTTTCTTTTACCGATTTTCAATAGTGTATTTGGTGTATATAAAACTGATAAACCAGGTTTAGCTTATGATACCGTAACGGGAGCGATACTTCCAAAGCTCTCTACTGCAGGAACTTATCTTTTAAGCCATACTCCTAAGGACAATGGATGTCCATCGGGTACCTATACTGATACCGTGTATATTAGAAAAATACCTAATGTACCTACTTTGATGAATAAAAAGGATACTATTATTTGTAGGCAAACTAGGGTATTTAACGAGTTTTCGGTAGCTAATGCTGAAGCAGGTGTTGATTATGTTTGGAAGTTTAGGGGAGGGAATGGGTTTGGTATCATTAAAGATTCAATACCATCAAACCAGACGGTGAAAATTACCTGGGTAGCTAAATCCCAAAGCTTTGATACACTTACTCTAAGTGCTCAATCGAAATATTGTGCATCAGACTCCTCGTTTATTATCTATAATGATACAGTATCTGCAGAAGTCTTTGCGGTGTCTGATTCAACTTTGGACCCGAACTTCATTAAGCTTGGCTATACAACTTCTGCATCATATACCCAATACGATTCCGTATTTATTGCTAGAAACCCAGATTTGTTAGCACCATGGGAAATCGCTGCCAAAAGGAAGGTGGTCCGTGATTCAAGTTTTGTAGAAATGCCTACACCTAGTACTTCAATGACTGCATGGTACTATAAGGTAGGCGTGAAAAACTATTGTGGTGATACCGTGTATAGTCCTTTCCACAAAACCATATTGTTGAATGGAACCACTGTCGATGAAAACAAAGGTCAGATTAGTCTTAAGTTTAACAAATATGTAGGTTGGTTTAAGGACTCTATAAGGCCTCAGAAATACGAAATATGGAGAAAGTTGGGCGACCAAGATACCTTCCAGGTATTTGCAACATATCCAACCTTGCCTTATGACACAGGATTTGTGTACAATGATGTGATGCAAGATAATAGGAATCAATGTTTCAGGGTTAAGGCGATTTATGATACTTTAGATGCGAGCTCCAAGCACTTTGACTCATATTCTAACACCTTCTGCTTCAAGTTTGCCAACACTCCAAAAATATATAATGTGTTTTCACCTAATGGAGATGGTAAAAACGAATACTTCTACGTAGAAAACGTAAGGTCGTATCCTGTGAATGAATTATACATTCTCAACAGGTGGGGTAATAAGGTGTATCATAAGCTTAATTACAATAACGATTGGGATGGCGACGGTTTGCCTGCGGGAACTTACTTTTATATCTTTAAGGTCGACGATCAGGAGGATCAGAAGTCTTATGAGTTCAAAGGGAATGTGTTAATCGTAAGATAAGATGAGGAGATTTTTTAGATACATATTCAGTTTATTGATCCTAGCGTCTGTAGGTAGTCTTACTTATGGACAGCAGGATGCTGACCCTCACTATACACAATATATGTTCAACAGGCTTATGGTGAACCCAGCAACTACGGGGATCAACGAGGGTTTGGATTTGGCTATGTTTTATAGGAATCAATGGACGGCAAGGATGCCTGGGGCGCCTGTAAACGAGCTACTTACCGTACAAGCGGGTTTAAAAAACCACAAAATGGGGCTTGGTAGTTTTGTAATGAATGATAAGATCGGGCTTGAAAGTCGTGTAAATGCTGCCTTTAATGGTGCATATCATATTAGAGGTGATAAGTTCACATACTCCATGGGCTTGCAGTTGGGTTTGAAATCGTATTTTTTGAATACATCTGACTTGGATGCTAAGGATAAATCGGATGGGGATATTTATACTAATTTAAGGACTCCAGTTACTCCAGATTTTGCATTTGGATTTAATTATACCTACGGTAATTTTTATTCTGGACTTGCAATCACTCACTTAAATCAATCTAAGTTTAGGTATTCTGATGGTTTGGATAAAAGTAATTTAAGGCGTCATTTTTATTTGAATGGAGGCTATAACTGGGTCATTGATCCTGTATATACATTAAAGCCCTCGTTTATGGTACGCTATACAAGCAAAGCTCCTGTGATGGCAGATTTGAGTGCCGTAATGGATATTTCCAAAAAATATTGGTTTGGCTTAAACTATAGAACTGGCGATGCCATCGGGGCGATTGTAGGTGTTCAGTTGGATAATCTTAATATCATTAAATACAATATCAAGATTGGCTATGCCTATGACTATTCGGTATCTAGACTGCCTCGATATAATTCAGGTAGTCACGAGATTATGGTTACTTATACCAGTAAGCGTACCGAAAAGCCTCACATTCCTAAATTTAGGAGATTGGAGTTTTAATTTTTTTTTTATAAAATCCCCTTATGTCTGACTTTAAAGAATATTTTCTTCAGCAGATATGGAGGTATCAACTTTTTGATAAACAATACCTCAAAACTAGCCAAGGCTTATCTGTTTCCATCCTCAAAACTGGGATTTCGAATTCCAATGCAGGGCCTGATTTCCTAAATGCAGAATTGGTTCTAGATCAATTGAAATGGTTTGGTAGTGTAGAAATACACATCAAGTCTTCTGATTGGAAACGCCATGGACATGACGGGGACAAAAACTATGACAACGTTATTTTGCATGTGGTTTGGGTGGATGATGCCCCAAATAGTGAAATTCCAACTATAGAACTTAAAGGCAGAGTCCCCCAAAAATACATTGATAATTTTAACTTGTTGGTTAAGAGTGAGTACACCATTCCTTGCCAAAATCTATTTGGTAAGGTAAATTCTATCTTTAAGACAGAAATGCTGGAGAAAGTTTTTTTTCAGCGTATTTCGAGAAAGACCTTGCTGATCATGAAGCTGCTGATTGATTACAATAGCGATTGGGAGCAGGTAACCTATCACTTGATCTTGAAAAACTTTGGATTTAAGGTAAATGAAGAGTCGTTTGAATGCATAGCAAGAAACCTGCCTTTTAAAATCCTTCTTAAGCATCGAGATAAGTTATTGCAAATAGAAGCATTGCTGTTTGGAGTGGCAGGTTTACTAGAAGAACCCAGTGATGATACTTATTTTGTGGCACTTAGAAAGGAGTATGAGTTTCTAAAGGTTAAATATAATCTGTCAGAAGTTGCTATTCCTGTGAAGTTTTTGAGGTTGAGACCCGCCAACTTCCCTACGATTAGGTTGGCTCAGTTTGCTGATTTGGTATTGCAGCAGCCTCATTTATTTTCATTGTTCAATGATACATTGAGCTATCAGCGATTGGCACACCAACTAAAGTGCAAACAGTCAGATTATTGGGTTCATCACTATACTTTTGGTACGCAGGCGGATTCAGGGATCCCTTATATGGGTAAAAGCAGTATTGATTTAGTAATCATTAATACACTCGTTCCGCTCTTAATCTCCTTCGGTAAATACCAAAAGGATCAAAGTGAAAAGATAGATTTGGCAATTCAGATTTTGCATCAGATTAAACCTGAGGTGAACCATAAGACTAAAGTTTGGGCGGAGTTGGATTTTATGCCATTAAACTCCTATGATTCCCAAGCACTCATAGAGTGGCTAGATGCTTTTTGTCTTCAGAAAAAATGTTTAGATTGTTCTGTCGGAATTCAGATTTTAAAGACTGGTTCCTAATGATGGGTGTATTCAATATATTGATCCTCTTTTATCTATTCTTTATCTCAAGAAGTTTTTTTGTAAAGACTGAACTCATTACTTGGTATTACCCCTTGCTATTGTTAAAGTTGATATATGGCTTATTGTATGCATTTCTCTACAATCAGTATTATTCTGAAGTTGGGGATTCAAATTGTTATCACCATGAAGGATTGCTATTGAGTGAGTATTTCTGGAATGATCCACTTCAGTATGTCAAGCTTTTATTTTTTAATGAATTGGAGAATGCTCAACAGGCGCAGATGTTCTGCACATGGGGACTAGACAGGGCCTTTTTTATGAGTAAGTTCATTTCAATATTATATATTGTTTTGAGTAAAAATTATTGGGTGATCACGATCTACTGTGCTGGTATAAATTTTATGGCGACCTATTATTTAGCAAATCAGTTGGTAAGGCGATATCCTACATTTCGTTTTTCGGTCATTATGGCATTCATGATTTGGCCAGGTATTCAAATTTGGACATCGGGTTTATTGAAAGAGAGTTTCGCTACAGCAGCATTATTTGCCTTATTGGGCCTTTACTTAAATGGTTCTGGGAAAGGATATATAAAGCTAGTTTGTGCATTGCTTTGCATATGCTTTTTGTACAAGTGTAAGCCTTACTATTTGGTTGTATTGCCTTTTATAGGCGTACATTATTTGTATGAAAATCATGGCTGGGCCATAACTGTTTTCTTGAGTTTGGTGGGGCTCGTTTGTGTCTTGTACTTTGGGATCGTAAAGCAAAAAATCATATTTGACTATATATTATACAGTAGCGATGTAACTTATTATGCAAGTGAGAAGGCTTTTTCTAACAATCAAATTGGATCTCTTACTGCAAATGTGTGGACTTTGGTAAAGAACATTCATTTGATAGTGTTTAAGGCTTGTTTTGAACCTATGAAGATCGGAAATGTATCCTTTTTTCGTACCGTAGAGGCATTATCTAATCTGGTGGTAGGTGCATGTGCTATTATTACAATTACGAGGTCGCTGTTATTTGGAAGTAATATTACTAAGGAGCTTATTTTAGTTTCGGGCTTTATAGTGATTGGAGCGCTGTTGGTTGGATTGACGGTACCCAATTTTGGTGCCATGGTACGCATAAGGGTTTTTTATGAGCCCTTCCTAGTTTTTTTAAGTGTTTTTGGGCCTTGTGAATGGCTGGAAAAGTTTACGAGTTATGACAAAGAAGGAAATAAGAGGAGTATTTAGGCAAAAGAGGGCCGAGCTTTTGCAGGAAACGTATGATGCTCTTAATGCCAAAGTTGTAGATAATTTTTTTGAGTATTTACACTTGAGCTCTATAAGGTGTGTACATTCATATTTGCCAATATCAGCTCAAAATGAAGTGGATACTTTTACGATTCTCTCAAAGTTAGGGGCTATGAAGTCAGATTTAAAGATTTTGGTACCTGTACTGAAGGGAGGAAGCATGGTCTCTGTTTTATATAATCCAGGAGAGTCGTTAAGAGTGAATTCTTTGGGAATATTAGAACCTGTGAATGAGAAACTGAGCAATGAAGTTCCTGATTTGGTGATTACACCGCTCTTGGCTTTTGATGTGAAAGGCTATAGAGTTGGTTATGGTGGTGGCTTTTATGATCGTTATTTTGCCCAGTTGCCATCTAACGTGCTTAAGGTTGGTCTTAGTTTCTTTACCAGTGTAGAAGTAATAGACGATTTAGATGAGTTTGATGTTCCACTTGATTATTGTATTACACCAGATCGAGTATATGAATTTGAATTTGGGTATTAGCCAATTGTGGTTAAATTTTGAATTATAAATGTAGGGTTTTCGTCTTGATTATAAAATCGCGAGGAGGCAACGTCAAAAGGGCCAGACATAACTTTAGAAGTGTGATAGAGCCCTTAATAGATGTTTCATTGCTTCAAACAAGAGGTTGGTTTTGAAAACATAAATAGTTGAAGAATCTGTTCAGACTTTTTGTTTTTTATGATAAAATTCAAATGTAAATATAAGTGTCTGTCCTGTACAGGTTTTCTTTTATAGTTTTTTTAGTTAAGTTTGTGTTTATACAACATATTGTCAGCAGCTATGTACACAATTTATGGTATTCTGCATCAATAAAAGACAAAGTTTAAGATATTTTCTGTTTGGTAAAAGGGAGTTTAAATCAGTTTTAAAACATATCATCGCATTATTCCAAAATACTAGTAAATGAAAAGTCATTATAGAATAAAACTAGGTATTATTGCCTCAATATTAGTAGTCTTGGTTTGGGCTTGTACCAAAAAGGCCGAGTTTGTCAATCCTCCCACGAAACTCAACATACAGGTGTTTAGAGAGGATGGAAAACCATTGAAAAAGGCTCGACTTGCCTTATTTACAGATTCTGTAAAGTATAAAAATGCCAAGGCTTTGTACCAAATAGATAGTGGTGATTTCTACGATGAAACCGATGCTAATGGATTTGTATATTTTGACGACGTAAGCAGTGATGTTCGGTATTATGTACTATGTAAATATGATTCGATTATGGTTGATTTAAGTACGATCCCAAGTACTCTTGATACAATAGCATGGAGTAATATCGATAAAGACTATCAGTTTTTAAATCCATTAAAGGCAAATACTGTAACTACGGCACAGATTTTCATTTCTGCTGCGGATGGCTTTGTGGAGTTTGTTCCCAGCCCTACAGATACTTATGTAGCAAAGCAGCCTATCAGAATTAGGATCGGGACCTCTGATATTGTGGCTGTAGATAATATTAAAGGGGTGAAGAAAAAATTGAGAGCAGGGCTATATACCTATCAAGGTAAGACAGCCTATGGTTGCGCTTGGATGGATACAATTACAGTAAAAGTGGGGATTAAAATTACTAGAAATCTATCATCGTGTAATATGGTTCCCGTCACTGTATTTGCAACCGCTACCACAGCACCAGGTCTAAGCCTTCCAATTACCGTAGTACTGAACAACACCGATACATTACAGCCCAAAATAACAGGATTTGGCTTTTCGGCAAATGGTACCAACGATTACTGTTCGTTTAGTAATACGATTTCTGTATTACGTCCTGCTGGGACATACTCATATCAGTTTATTGGGAGTAATAATACGGTAAAGCTAGGCACGACCAAGTTTGAAATGCCAACTACTACCAAGTGCGATACATTAGTTTTGAAGCAATAATGATGAAGAAATATTTTTTTATATTAGCAGTATTGGTGGCTGGTGTCTGCAATGCACAGCTAGATCAATACCAGTTCTATATTGGAGCAGTTGGTTATGCCAGTGATGATGCGAAGGACATTAGAGGGGTACCTCGTAATTACTTTGCCAATTTCAAATCCAGCCCACTGATCGGGCTAGGTTTTTCAATGTATCTAAGTGATCACATCAGAATGGGAGCCAATGTAGAGGCCACCTCTACTTCACAAGATCATTATGCAATGAGTTTTACGTCCATCAATCCGACGTTTACATACCATATACTACCTTTTGATAAAAGAATCTCTCCCTTTGTTTCTGTAAATGCAAGCGTATCGTTTTTGAATCTTAGGCAAGACCCATACACTTATATTGCTTATCCGCAGACTGGATATAGCAAGCCAGATATCACAAATCCTCTCATTGTTAAAGAAGAAATCAGTATGCCTTATTTCTACTTGCAATCGCAACCAATGATGGGTGGGGGATTTGGTTTAGGCGCAGATGTGAAACTTAAAAAACATATTGGTTTGATCCTTTGCTTGAACTATAACTCTCTGTTAGATGAGTCCAACCCTGTGATCAATAAAAATTTGACATTCAATCAATACAATCTTTCATATACCACTTTGAATATCATGCTTAGATATAGGATATTCTAGGGAAAGGGAGATTGTTTTAATAAAGAGGGGAAGTTGCTGCAAAGCTTAAAGCCAGTAGCATAATAAACAGCAGCGTTAGCGTTCTTAGTGCTTTGTAACAAAGGAAAGAGTATTGTTGGTATGTCCAAGATTTGCAGTTTTGAAATCTTATCCGTACTTTTGGATTGCTGATTTAAAATCGGAAATGATTAAATGTCTCACATATCGTAAAGGAATCACTACTACAACTGCTGTAAGAGCAGTAATAGCGAGTAGCCAAATCGTCTTTATTTCAGACGGGGAGGTAAACTATTTCTGGATATAGAGCAAAGAAATCATAATATAAGATCTTCAAGGCCTCTCCATCCGGAGAGGCTTTTTGTTTACCTCCCCAAGTAACAGTTCGCATAACATTAGGTATTATTACGATTATCAAACATGAAAAAAGTGTTAAAATTCATTATTAAAACAATGATCAAAATCTTTGCATCGGATTCGGTGACAAAAGGTTAGGGCCGTGTGTTATGCGCAAACCCTAGAGCCTCTCGTCACAATGACGAGAGGCTTTTTATTTACAACATTTATCATTTTTAAAAGAATAATTTTATGAAAGCGTTACAACAATTAAGAAATATAGGAATCATGGCTCATGTTGATGCTGGCAAGACCACCCTTACAGAGCGTATTTTGTACTACACAGGTATTACACATAAGCTTGGTAGTGTGGACGAAGGCAATACGGTAATGGATACGGATCCCCAAGAGACAAAACGGGGCATTACCATCTCTTCTGCAGCTATTACCACATTTTGGAACCAAGAGGGAATACCCTATCAGATCAACTTGATTGATACACCAGGTCACGTAGATTTTACAGCAGAGGTGGAACGCTCGCTTCGGGTGTTAGATGGAGCAGTGGCAGTCTTTTGTGCCAAATCAGGTGTACAACCACAGTCAGAAACGGTATGGCATCAGGCTAATCGTTACAAGGTGCCAAGGATCGTTATGATTAACAAAATGGATAGGCAAGGTGCTGATTTCGTGCGCGTGGTTAACGAGATTCGTCTACGACTATGCGCCAATGTAGTACCTGTACAATTGCCAATCGGTTCAGAGGATTTGTTTGTGGGTGTTATAGATTTGATCCTTTGGCAGGCGATGATTTGGAATGAGTCTGATGGTAAAGACTACGTAGTGGTTGAGATACCTTCTGAAATGTATGCTGAAGCTGAGCAGGCAAGACAGGTATTGCTAGAGGAGTTGGCTCAGTTTGACGAAGCATTGTTTGAGCAATATACAGCTCTGTCGGGAACCATAAAAGTAGAAGATATCTATAGAGTTTTAAGGGTTACTACGCTTACAGGTCAGGTAATCCCAGTATTGTGTGGTGCTGCATACAAAAACAAAGGGGTGCAGCCTATGCTGGATGCTGTTGTACGATATCTACCTGCACCTTCAGATCTTGTTGAAGTCAAGGGCTTATCACCTGATACAGGAGAAGTGATGATTCGTATAGCTACGACAGAAGAACCAGCGCTGGCTTTGGCTTTTAAGATCGTGAGCGATGCATATGTAGGAAAGTTGGTCATGGTGCGTATCTATGCCGGAAGACTTTGTGCTGGTGACACCTTATGGAATAGTCGTACAGGAAAAAAAATAAGAGTGAGTCGTTTATTGAGAATATTCTCGGATAAAACAGAGTCAATAGATGCACTTACGGCTGGTGATATAGGTGCCGTAGTGGGCTTAAAGGATGTGAAGACGGGTGATACTCTTTCAGATCCAGAATACCCTATATTTCTGGAAACGATAAATTTCCCTAAACCAGTGATCGGCTATGCCATCGAGGCTAAATCGTCAAAAGACTCAGATCGATTGGCAGAGAGTTTGGCTAAATTGATGGATGAAGACCCAACTTTGATCGTGGAGGTTGATGTACAATCGGGCCAAACGATCTTGAAAGGTATGGGTGAGCTTCATTTGGAAGTGGTACTGGAAAAGTTGGCATCGGAATATCATGTGGAAGTTAACAAAGGACAGCCCCAGGTAGCCTACAGAGAGGTATTCTCTAAGTCTGTGCTACATCGGACTGTTTACAAGAAGCAGAATGGTGGGGTTGGTAACTTTGCAGACATTCATTTTGAGCTTTCGCCTTGTGAAGATGGGCTATTAGGTTTACAGTTTGTAAACGATATCAGAGGCGGGGCTATTCCAAAGGAATTTGTCGCTTCTGTTCAAAAAGGTTTCGAAGGGGCTATGAAGTCTGGGGTTTTGGCGGGTTATCCCGTCGACTCGATGAAAGTGAGGCTGTTTGATGGTTCAGTCCATGAGAACGATTCTCATGCTCTTGATTTTGAGCATGCTGCTTATTTGGGATTCAAAGAGGCAGCTGTAAAAGCAGGTCCGAAGCTGATGGAGCCTTGCATGTCTGTTGCCATAACTGCTCCTGATGAGTATACAGGGGCCATAACTGGTGATCTCAACAGGCGTAGGGGGCTTATCAAAGGGCTTGAAATGAAAACTGGGGTTCAATGGCTTACTGCAGAAGTGCCTCTTTCTGGGCTGTTTGGTTATGTGACTTCTCTGCGTACCTTATCATCAGGTAGGGCAGCGGCAACTATCACCTTCCATAGGTATCAGCTTGTGCCCGACAGTATAGTGGATAAGTTGTTGATAATTAAATAGTATCGAATGAGATGTAAAAAGGCTTCCTGTTTTTGGAAGCCTTTTGTTGTTAGGCATCAACACTGCTTAGCACTAATAATTTATATCCTGCTTTGGAAAGTATACAAGTCATAATACCTACCTTTCTTAAGAATGAGTTCGTCATGATTGCCTCGCTCCACAATGTTACCATCTTCGATCACTAAGATCTGGTCTGCCTGACGGATCGTACTCAGCCTGTGGGCAATTACAAAAGTGGTCCTGTCTTTGAGTAATTCTCCTAAACTTTTTTGGATCATAGATTCGCTTTCGGTGTCGAGACTAGAAGTGGCTTCATCCAAGATAAAAATCTTTGGATTGGTTAATATAGCCCGAGCTATGGTTACCCTTTGGCGTTGCCCACCAGAGAGTTTTACCCCACGTTCGCCTATTATGGTGTCTAGCCCATGTTCAAATTTGTCTGTGAACTGGTCTACATAGGCAGCTTTAACAGCATGAGCCAGCTCCTCCTCCGTGGCATTAGGCCTTGGAAAAAGAATGTTCTCTCTGATAGTACCTTGGAACAGGAAGTCGTCTTGCAAGACCACCCCAAGGTGCTGTCTATAGCTATCGAGATTTATTTTAGAGAGATCCACACCATCTACAGTGATTTTGCCATCACTAGGGTTGAGAAAAGTCGCCACTAAACCCGCGATTGTTGATTTGCCAGAGCCTGAGCTTCCTACCAAAGCTGTTACAGAGCCAGCTGGTGCCCTAAAGTTTACTTGGTGTAGTACCTGTTTCCCTTCTTCGTAGCTAAACGACACATTGTCAAATACAACTTCTCCGCGCAGGTCTGGTAAAGTTTGATTTCTAATGATTTCGTCATTTTCAGGCGTCATATTCATGATTTCTTCCATTCTGTCGAGCCCTGCAAAAGCTTCTGTAAGCTGACTACCGATGTTACTCATTTGCACGATAGGGGCGATCATAAAACCCAGATACAGGGTAAAGGCCAAGAAATCGCCCATAGACATGGCACCTTGCATAATGAGATAGCCACCTACGCCCATAATACCCACTGAGGCAAGACCCAGCAGTAGGGTAGAGGAACTGGTAATGATGGCCGTAGAAGTGAGACTTTTTTTGATATTGGTAAATATGCGCTCTGTACCTTCTTCAAATACTTTGTTCTCTTGCTTTTCAGCATTGAATCCCTTGATCACACGTACGCCGTTCAATGTTTCAGTCAATCTGCCTGTTACATCAGCATTGATGATGCTCCTTTCTTTAAAAATGGGACGGATGTATCCGAAGGCCTTTAAGGCCACTACCCCAAAAATAGCAACAGGCACCAATACACACAGTGTCATGATCCAACTGATCTTAATGAGCAATACCAGGGCTACAACGGCCGTTAAAGTACCTCCAAGTAGTTGTACCAAGCCCGTACCGATCAAGTTGCGAACGCCTTCTACGTCGTTCATGATGCGCGATACCAAAGCGCCAGACTTGTTGTTGTCAAAATAACTCACAGGCAGAGAAAGGATTTTCTTCTGTATCTGTGTGCGTAGCTTGGAGATAAGGTATTGTGCCTCTATACTCAAAAGTTTGGTAAGAATGAAGGAGGTGACAGACTGTATCACTAGTGCCGCACCTACAGCCAAGAGCAAGAGCTTAAGTTTGTCCATATCCTTGTTTACGATGACCTCGTCTATCAAATATTTACTGGACCAAGGTAGTGCCAAAGATGCCGCCCTACTGATGATAATGAGTAGGAGGCCGATAGAGAGAATACCCCTGCGAGGCCAGATGATAGTTTTGAAGACACTGCTGATGCTTACTTTTTTCTTGCTCATGGCTTGGTCTTAACCATAACCGTTCCAAAACTATTTAATGACATAACGTCAGATACTTACAGGCATGTTATGGGGTTTGGTTTTGCTGAGGTTTACGTTTTAGGATGAGTGCACTTACCAATGCCACCACAAGTCCAATAGGCAATACTTCAGCAAATGTGATTAGGATTACAAAAACAGGATTTTTATACATTTCTTTAAAGCTATCCATTTCTTTGGTTTTAGCTGCTAAGTCGGTAGCAGAAGCCCCATTGCGTGTCGCCTCTTTCAATACATGCAGAATATATTTGTCAATAAAATCGGGGACGAATAGATAATAGTAAAACAACCAAACCACTACATACATAGTAGAGGCGAGTAATACGATAAGAGCTCCAGTTTTGAAGGCATTTCCAAAAGAAATCGCGCCATTGAGTTCATTGTTGCGGTAGTTTCTGATTCCGAAGAAAGTCAGTGAGAAAATGACGACCAGTGCTGCATAACCTATAACGTCGTTGCTTTCAAAGTTTGGATTGTAGTAACATAAGTAAACCATGTACACAAGGTTTACACAGAGGATTGTACCTAGGATGAGCCCGAAGATAAATACGTTTCTTTTCATTTTTTATGATTTAAGATCCCTCAAAACTAAGCTGATTGGGCGAAAATGCATTCATACTAAAGTATGAAAATTAAAATTAAAACCAATTCATACCAAAGTATGAGCCTCCTATGGGGTGATTTTTAACCGCTTAGCCTTTTCTATGGCTTGAGCCCTGCTTTTGACGTCCATTTTGGAAAGGAGATTGGAAACATGTGTTTTAATAGTACTAAGGGAAAGACACAAATTGTCAGCGATCTCAGCGTTGCTGTAGCCCTTTGTCAATAGTTGCAATACATCATATTCTCGATTACTCAAGTTGAGTTTATGTAGCTCGGCTTCATTCATGGTAAACCCGTCTGAACAGGACACATAGACTTCCTTTTCCACAATTAGCGTTTGAGTTTTTGGTTTGATGAGCTGAGTGGCGATCCAAACACCGAGTATGGTAAAAAAGACGGCTATAAGGCCAATATAAATATCGGTAGCGTTATCAGCTATTAAGAACTTCCATTGTAACCACTTCAACAGAAATACCAATATAGCCAAGAGTAGTCCATACAAAATGATGTGGCGCATGTCCACCCATATGTTTTTACGAGAAGCCATATTTCTTCTTAATACTGTCATAAATTTTCTATTTAACCTCAATTCGGGATAAGTAAAAATAGATATTACTTATATCTTTTGTTTATGAGCATTTTAATTTAACAATATCTGTTCAAATACATTTTAAGTACGCATCATTATTGTACTTTTATTTGCTCACCCAAATAAAAGTACCAAAACAAAGGGTGGCAGGAAAGACCAAATCTAGCACTTTTTTTCGCACAAGGCCCCGCCGCCCTGTCCAAAGTGCTAGATTTCACACCTTTCCTGCTTTTCCGCCCACAGTGCGTTGGCTCATAAAACTATTGCTTATCCCGAAGTAATTCAGGTTATTTAGTAAACGCAATTATTACTATTTATACAACTCTGGGGTTACATCTAGCCTCATCATGTACTTGCCATCTTTGTCTTTATAGGAATACGCCATCGTGACTTGATGATCCCTGTACATATGTAGTTCTGGTTTTGTCTTAACGTCGTTGATGATCGTAGAATCAATGATTTTGTGGGCTTGGATCGTATCTATTTCTTCGACGGATAGATTGACTAATGTGTAGTTGTATTGCAAATAGTGACTTGATACCGCAACGGCATTGTCAAGCCTAGTCTCATTATCGATCATGATTGGGCAGGTTTTGTTGAGGTCGATAGCCGCATTCGCCAATACCTTGTCAAATGTGGGCTTTTTGAAAAAATAATGTTTTACGGCAAATGATGCAAGTCCAAATGCTATGGCTCCCACTATTCCACCAATGATCTTATTCTTGTATTCGCTAAGTGCCATCTGTTTTTGTGTTTAAATTTTAGATTGTTTTAAAGGTACAAAAAACTCTAGTAGTAAACCATTGGTAGCAGTAGGGGGGTAATATTGGTTTTAATGTCTATCAAAATCGATTGCCTTATTAAATTTGTCTAAGACCCATAGTTGAAGTTGTTGGCTTTTGAAATCGAACCATTGTTGTCTGTAAGGGCCAGAATTGTCAATCAAGAACTTAAACTGTCTGAAAGGTTTACTCTTTTGAAGTACGTTTGCTAATTGTTGCTTCAAATTGTTTTTGTCCTCCAAGCTCTCCACGAAGTTTAGCATTATTTCAAAACTATCGTTGGAATTTGGTTTTTCGATTTCCAAGTACTCGTCAAAATTGTTTTCAAGTTCGTCGAGCTCCTCCTCAAAGAATTCTCTTTCAGCATAAAAATTGTTGTCGAAATCAGGTATAAATAGGAGTTTGTGCGTGGTTTTATGAAAATAACAACGATTGCCCATATCTAGCTCCTCGGCAATATCTCTTATTTGCATGGGTGTCAACTGAGGTGTCATTAGAATTTTGTTACAGGGCCATCAAACAATTGCTTTATAAGCTTTCTGAAAATCAAAGCATGTTCAAATATAATAGTTTCCCGAAGATTTTTATACCGAATTAATGTCGGTTGTTATTAATAGCGGCAATATCAAAATATCTCAAATCAATATTCCAATTGCTCTGGAACTTTGACTGTTATCCCGGGCTCAGGTAGAAATAAAATTAATTACCACTTAATTCGTACCTTTGGGGCCCGCATTCATATTTGGCGCAATGACAGATTCAAAAAACTTCTCAGACTTAGGTCTCATTCCTAACATTATTCAGTCGCTCAACGAAAACAATATAGCTGAGCCTACGGAGATTCAGACACAAGTCATCCCTTTTGTGTTGACCCAATCGCAAAACTTGGTGGGGATCTCCCAAACGGGTACAGGTAAGACGGCCGCTTATGGTCTACCGCTGCTGCAGTTGCTGGAACCTAGCTTACAAGAGTTACAGATGGTCATCATCGTACCTACCAGAGAGCTCAGTCAACAAATCGCCAAAGATCTGTTCGTGTTTTCCAGGTACATCATCCGCATCAGGACCGAAGCCGTATATGGCGGTACCAAGATAGAAGATCAAATCAAGAAACTGGAGGCTCCCAAGCATATTTTGGTAGCTACCCCAGGTCGCTTGCTCGACTTGCTGGGCAGAAAAGTCATCGATCTTTCACACCTGAGATTCTTGGTGCTTGACGAAGCCGACGAAATGCTCAACATGGGCTTTAAGCCTGATATCGATAAGATCTTGAAACTTTGCAAACCCAATGTGCGCAAGTTCTTGTTTACATCCACATTGCCACCGGCCATCAAGCAGATGGTGACGGACTACTTGGGCAAAGACGTAAAAGAGATTCAGATCAAGCCTAAGGAGCTGGTGAACAAAGCCATTGAACACTTATATATTCCTTATCAGTATGGTTACAAGTTTCTGTTTCTACATGCTTTTTTAAAGAAGCACAGCCAAGAGCGGGGTATCATTTTTTGCAGAACTCAGGCTGCTGCCAAGCTGCTCAAACAACAGTTGGTAGGCGTAGAGATCGCTGCGGGAGCCTTGTATGGCGACCTGAACCAGTTTGAACGCAACAAGGTCATGGCCGCCTTCAAAGCCAAAAGAATTCCACTACTCGTAGCTACTGACATTGCAGCCCGTGGTCTGGACGTGCAAGACCTCAACTACGTGATCCATTTTCACTTACCCGAAAGCGATGCACAGTTTGTAAACAGAAGTGGCCGTACGGCCCGAGCTGGTAAAAAGGGGCAATCCATTTGCCTCTTGCAAGATGATGAAGTACATGAGGTGGAAGATTTCGAAGCCAGTCTAGGCATCAGGTTCAAGGCGCTGAAACTCGATGTGGCCATAGACACGAGCCCTTCTACAGAAGTAGAGTTGCATATCAATGTGGGCATGCGTCAAGGGTTCAACGAAGCCTCCTTTGTGCGTTTTCTAAGCACTGAGTCTGGCGTAAAAGAAGAAGCGATCTACAATATAGAGCGCTTCCTCACTTATACCAACTTTTCCGTAGACTCCAAATACCGCGATCAGTTGCTTCGCAACATCCACAACACCAAACATCATAATCAAAAGATCTTGATAGAAGTGGGTCATAAACTGGAGAAGAAAGGCAAAGAATAGTACCAAGGTTTTATGTTAAGTTGACCAGCGCTCGTAATAGCAGGCAATAATAAGATGATATTAAAGATACTCTTGGTCGAAAACAAAAAAAAGGGAGGCAAAGTGCCTCCCTTTTTTTGTGAGCATGAATAGCCGACTATTCCTTGATCAATCTGTATACCTTCTCTTGGCTACCTTCTTTGATCCTAATCAAATATAAACCAGCACTGAAGCCCTCCAATGGCAGGATGTTTTCCCTTGCCAATGTCTTGAAGGAACTAAGTACGGTACCCCTAGCGTCCATCAGTTCTATCTGTGCCTGCTCCTCTAGGCCCAGCCTCACATTTACCTCGTTTTTGGCAGGGTTGGGATATATCATGTCCTCGTTGGCCTCTAGGGCATTATCCAACCTTGCAGAAGCAACCTCACAGATGGAAATGTTCTTGAACAGGTCTACTACGACTTGATTGGGTTGCCCCGCCCAGTTGAGCTTAAAGCTCAAATAAGCCGTACCTACCGAAGTCGCAACGATGTTCACCGACTTGGTGGTATAGGCGGCACTTGAGTAACCTGATGGCACAGTCACTGCTGGGAACTTCAAAGTAGGGTCGCCACCTGTGCCCACGTTCGATGCAAAGGCCACCTGCATGGAGCTGAGGGCCACGTTGGTGTTATCCTTATAGTCAAAGCTAATGATATAGGTCTTGCCCGAAGTTACGGCGTAAGGTGTTCCTGACTCTACTACCCATAGGTAGGAGTTGCCCCATGCCCTGTGCGTAGCCTGTAGTGCCTCAGTGGTATTGGCTACGCCAGATCCACTGTTTTGGTCGTTCCAGTTGTTCCTCACTACCCATTTGGTTGCATTGGGAATGGGCTTGTTCACACAGTTGCCGCCTCCCGAGGTAACAGTTACATAAATAATTGAGGAGGTCGTCGCAGCACCCAGATTGTCAGTAGCTTTGGCGGTGATGCTGTACGTCCCAGCGGTGACGCCAGACCAAGTATAAGAGTAAGGTGAAGTAGCATCGCTGCCCAAGAGCGTGGTACCGTTGTAGAACTGTACATTGCTTACCGTACCGTTGGCATCTGCCGCTGTAGCGTTGATCGTGATACTCGCAGGTGCAGTAAACGTAGTGTTGTTGACAGGGGAAATAATATTTACCGTAGGTGGTACATTACTATAAGTGATTGTTATCGATACCGCTGTAGATGTAATGATCGCACCAGCATTGTCGGTAGCCCTTGCGGTAATGCTGTATGCACCAGCAGCCACACCAGTCCAAGTATAAGTATAAGGGGCGGTGGCATCGGTACCCAAAAGTGTATTACCGTTATAAAACTGTACGTTACTCACAGTTCCATCGGCATCGGCCGCAGTGGCGTTGATGGTGATGTTTGCCGGTATCGTGAATGTGGCATTGTTCACAGGGCTCGTAATGCTCACCGTTGGTGGGATGTTTACAGAGGTTACGGTTACGCTATCAAACCAAGCTTTGCAGGGGCCATCAGGAGTTGCACCTGTTGCTACCATACCTACATAGACTTGGTTGCCCATAGGTATAGTTTCTTGATCCAACTCCACCCAATCCACCTTATTATATGAGATTTCGCTTTTTATGGAATTACCAGTACGTGTGATTCTAAACCAATTGTAAAGTACATAATCCCCTAGTCTGTTCAGCTTTTCTACATCTATTGAGCTTCCATTAGTACTTAATCTTTTTTGGGATCTGGTATACACGTTTTGAGGTGTCATTACTACCATGGAATGTACCGATCCTGGAGACAGGTTTTCACGAATCATAAGTCCGGCTTTAGCCCAAGTATTAAACTTGTTCATATAGGTTATTTTAGCCGTAATGCTACCATTACCTGTCAAAGTACGATATACAAATCTGAAATCATCAGAATTATTCCAAATATCACTGCCATAAGATTCTACAAAAAACTTCCCAGAAGTATGACCAGAAACACCTGTTTGAGATGCTGTACCAATATCACTGTGATTCCAAGGTGATGGCAGTGGGTCTAGTGTAGTCTTTCTTTTATAGGTAACATGTATTCTTTTAGTGCCAGATGCAGATAAAGTCAAGCTATTGTTAGACACAGTTGTTGCCGCACCATTTACGTTTACTTGATTAATTTCATAACCTGGATTAGGCACAAAAGTAAAGGTTCGTGATGTTCCATTAGCTGCACTAAACACGCCCCATGGACTCGTCTTACCATTGTTATCAGATGTTGTAATGAATGTGCTTGGCCTACCTACTACCGTAAAAGTCATGCTAGGCCCTGGAGCGCTGATATTGATAATATTCAAACCAAATTCCCCGCCATCTTTCCAACGAAATGGCGTGCCGTTAGGAAACGAATTTTTCACATTGTCATACAAGTCATTGTAGTCTCCACGCACATCAGCACCTCTACCTAATGCATGTAAATACTCCATGTGCATCTCATCTATGTTATCGGCCTGGATGAGACGTATTTTCCAGCCAGCAGGCTCTAAGCCTGCTTTGTCCATACCACCATCTTCGTCTACATAATATAAGGCCAAACCTCTGTCCACTTCCGAACCAGGAATTTCTCTGTAATATCCACTATAGTTTTGAGGATGTATAAGGATGTACTCTTTCGGATTGCTCGGATTTGTATACTTGTAAATCGTTGAGTAGCTATTTGACACTGCCGTATACGTTTGGTTACTGGTACTTGTCCCTACATTGATGATATTGCTTATCCAACCGTTTTTCAATCGTAGCGGAGGACATACAGGCATAGGCGCAATAAAGCTACCTTCGCTAATACCTCCTCCTCCCATGGTACAATAGTGGCCCAAGTTACTCCAAGGAGTACTATAGTAATCTGACCAATTGAACACATTATGGCCCATTTCGTGACAAATGGTATTATTCTCAGGAGTTTGATCCAATCTATAGTTTGAAAGATTCCCTTTGTGTACAAATACATTTTGCCCATTATTTTTGATCTGAAGCAAACCGTCTCCTTGAGGTCCAAAAGATCCTGCTCCTCCGCCATTTTTTGTCAATACACAAAAATGAATCAAGGCATTATTGGCGTCTACAGATAGATTCTGAAATCCCGCAGGATATGCCGCATTTATAGCCGCCACTATGTCAACTATATCATTACCCATGTGATCTTTATAATAATAATCCGGATCATGCGGTAACACCACTTTGATCACCATGCTACTAACATCTACCTTGCCATCCGACTGTACAAGAAAATAATCCCTTACCGAACCCATGTGCCCCCAACCTGTAAATCCTGGTTGGTTGAACATGTTTGCCACAGAGTCAAGTGAATGGTTAAATGGGAGTCCCTGGAACTCAACCACTACCGTAAGACCTTTAATAACGGTAGTCTGGGCGACTGCATTAAATGCCATCAGGCAAAAGAATGCTACTTGTAAATAAATTTTTTTCATTATATCCAATAAATTTCATATCCATGACCAAAGAGTATACAGTCAAGCATACAGACCGCTTCAGTCATTATATAGTGAAAATAAAACAATATATTACGTGCTATTTTCTTATTTATTCATCGGTATCGATCCTATGATGAGAAGCAGAAAGTAATTATTTTAAGGATCATAAAGATTAAAAAAGTCTAGAGTTATCCATGATTGGGATAAACTTCTTCCGTTAACTAATTCGTTGCTGCATTTCATGCCTCATCCATTACCGTTAGCTCAATAGCAGATAATAAGCAATTCAAATCCCATACATTCGTTAACTTTTTATACTTTCTAAATTCATAAATAATGAAATTCAATTTTAAAAACGTATTAACCAGTGTTGCCTTTATGGGCAGTGTTGGTTCTGCACTTGCTCAGTCTACAGCAACGTATTTACAGTTTCCGCATGTCAATGATGGCCATAATGAGTATGGCTATTCTACATGTGAGTTTAATGGTCACTCGGCGGTGGGTACGCTGGGGTACAATTCATTTCAGTTTTACAAAAACAATCAATTCCAGTTTAGGGCAGTTGGCCCGGCAGGTACTCGATTTGGACACTCTTTGGCGATGAACTCAAATTGGTTGGTAGCTGGAGCTCCGTTTTATGATGCTACCCCTAGCAACACCAGCACCAGTAATCATGGAGCTATTATGCTTTCTAAAACGGTGAACGGAAACTATGTAAACAATTTCAATATTACCCTTACTGCACAAACACCAACTCATAATGACCAATTTGGGGAGTCAATAGACATAGATGGAACATGGCTGGTAGTTGGAGCCAATCAGACAGCTGGCGGAAAAGGCTATATTGAGATTTGGTCTCAAAATTCAGCCAATACTACTTGGAATCGTATTCAGAAAATACAGCCATCTAGTTTGGTTAACGGTGCCAACTTTGGTTACTCAGTTGCTATCAAGGGCAATTTTATAGTAGTGGGTGCACCAGGTGTTAACAAGATATTCTTGTTCAAGAACAACAACTCTGTATGGTCTCAGGTAGCAGAATATACTCCTAATATAAGCACTTGGGGAAGCACTACGCAGTTTGGATGGGATGTAGACATAACAGATGGTAATCTGATCGTGGGCGATCCGAGTGCCATGAAGGCAGCGATTTTTTCTATCAACAATACTACAGGTGCTCTTACTTTGACACACACTTTACTACATCCGACATCAGTTTTTTCAGGATACTTTGGTGAGTCAGTAGCGATCCAGTACAATAGAGCTTTAGTGGGTGCCTACCGCAGTTTCCACCCTTATAATCCTCCAACGAATCCTCCACCAGCTGGACCCTATAAAGGAAACGTTTTCTTTTTCACGGATGGTTATGTATACAAAGGCCGTATGAATACGCCTACAGTGTCTGGTGTGGCTACTGAAGGACTTGGTGGAAGCGTGGCTATCGATAGCGACAATGTGTTGGCTGGAGCTCGTTTTACAAACAACAGTAACGTAGGTGTATCAGGCTCTTATGGTGCTGCCTACAGAATGCCCTTTTGGCAAGCCATCGGATTTATGAGAGAGTCTACTACCTCTGAAGAAGATCCTACAGTAGAGCTTACCACCATCATGTACCCAACTAGCATCTCTTCTTCTGAAGGCCTTCATGTAAATGTAGGTGTAGGGAAAATAATGAAGGCGTATGCTTTTTCTATTTCAGGTGGCATGAATGAATTAGCGGTATCAGGTAATAACATCAATACCTCTTCCTTGCCTACTGGTGTCTATACTATTACCATAGAAACAGAAACTGGTAAATATTCAGAGAAAATAGTAAAAGAGTAGGTTACATCGTGAAAACGATCCTATCCAATTGATACATAAATTATTAGATGTAACTCATTCTGGAGAAAGGATGAGGTGTACCATAATTACCAATTCAAAAGAAAAAGGGAGCTTTGCTCCCTTTTTCTTTTGAATCTTACTCAGGTTAAATACATCAATTGCTCTTTTTACTAGACTTACCGAGTTATTTGTCTTCATCAATCACTTTTCCTCTAAATCTGGGGACCACCAAATTTGAATCTATATTTTTCAAAGCAAGGTATATTGTCTTAATCGATGTATTTTAGGTCACTTCTAAAAGCCTAGATTATGTTAAATCTCGTAATAAAATTGGTAAATGCGTATCTTTAGGGATCATAAAAGTGCATGAAAAACATTAATCCATTAGGTGAGTACTATGATTATTTTTTTGTCCCAAAAAACAGCATGGGCAATGGTAAGTTAATTCCAACAAACTGGTACAGACTGGTATGAATACATGATGGACAAAAAACAATATGAGTTTTATAGGTACGAAAACCACATAAAGACAGACAGGCGTGTCAAGCTAATTCGTAAATACACCGTCAACGATGCCTACGTACAGGATTCATAGTTTTTGGAGCAGTATCAGTGGTGTGCATATATTTCTTGGGAAACAATAGTAACGATATATGATGGAAATGGAATTGACATTGAGGGATGAAGGTTTTACATACATCAAGACCAGTTTTATGGTTTTGCTGGAAATGGGGCATCCATCCATAGAAGAGCTACAGCAAAATTACTATGGAATTATAAATATAGTAAGGCTGGAGGGGCAAGCTCAATTCATACAGCTTTTGAAAGAAGAGTATCCCAATTATCGTTTTGAAGAAAGAATTATAGAATATTTTGATGAAGTTAGGATATTAAAATTTTTCGATAATCAAATATACTTTCATTGGTTGAAAGATAGAATATTGTCAAGTGAAGTGGGGAGGTTAGTTCTGTTTGAGGAGGGGCACTTTGAACTTGTGGAAAATAATGGTCATTACTTAATGGGAATTCAACGGTATTATTATGCACATGCGGTAGGAGAAGTGCCTAAAAGATTTGAAGTACCTCCTGAATTTGTAGAAAGTTGGATAGAATTTGGAATAGATGCGGTAAAATCCTTTGTTAAAAACAAAAAGTATGAATTTTGGACCTACAAACAGATCTGGATAGTGGAGTTGAAGGCAGATATGTTAAATAAAGTATTAAATTCCATGAATTTTGATGGTTCAGATTTTTACCTTTTATGCAACTTTGTGCCAGCAGATTCATCGGAAGAAGCCTTAATAAAAATTGATGAATGGTTAAAGGCAGATTACATGTCTTTAGGAAG
>CAMFLX010000047.1 GCA_945957555.1 uncultured Cytophagales bacterium | reverse complement strand
CCATCACTGAGGTCGCAACCGAAATACCCCTTTGTTTTTCGATCTCCATGAAATCGGAAGTGGCACTCTTTGTGATTTTATTAGATTTCACTGCCCCAGCGGTTTGGATGGCCCCGCCAAAGAGTAGGAATTTCTCGGTGAGGGTCGTCTTGCCGGCATCTGGGTGACTGATGATGGCGAAGGTTTTTCTTTTTTCGATTTCTGAAATAAAGCTCATGAAATGGTAATTTCTGATTTTTGGACTGCAAATATAGTAAAAATAAGTGGATTACGAGTTTTCATGCCACAAACCCATGAACGACGATATTGATCCCTTTATGAGTAGACTTTACATCCTGCAAGCTTAGTAAATCATCATGCAAGCCACTGAAATCTGAGGGGAAAAGCAAGTTGGAGGGATTTGGTTTGGATGTATGATGCCTTTTGGGCTAAATAGTTGGAGCTTCATCACATTATAACCCATCAGTCAGTTTCAATGCCTTGAAAAGCAGGATTCTAGTCCTGTCTCTATTTAGAATACAATATTTTCTTATCTTTGCAGACCTTAAAAAGTTAACAGTTGAGGGTAAAGAGTGGAGTGGATATCTGAATTTCTCTAAACTCTAAACTCTGAACTCCAAACTCAAAAAACAATGGAGTACAATTTTTCGCAGATAGAAAAGAAATGGCAAAAGTATTGGGCCGAAAAACAGATTTTTAAAGCTGATGTAAAACCTGAAAAACCAAAGTATTATGTACTTGACATGTTTCCATACCCATCAGGGGCGGGCCTGCATGTGGGGCATCCGCTGGGCTACATTGCTTCAGATATAATCGCTAGATACAAGAGATCAAAAGGATACAACGTGTTGCATCCTATGGGTTACGATGCTTTCGGTTTGCCAGCAGAGCAATATGCGATTCAAACAGGGCAGCACCCTGCAATCACAACGGAAAAAAATCTCAAAAGATATAGAGAACAGCTTGATAACATAGGCTTCTCCTTCGACTGGAGCAAAGAAGTAAGAACTTGCGATGCTGACTACTACAAGTGGACACAGTGGATCTTCTTGAAACTATTCGGCTCTTGGTACAACAAGGTTTCTGACAAGGCCGAACCTATTGAGAATCTCATTGAGACCTTTAAGATAGAGGGTAACAAAAACGTACAAGCTTCTACGGATTATGCAGATATTTTTTCAGCCACAGACTGGAATGCTTATTCTGAAAAGCAACAACAAGAGATCCTGTTAGAATATCGGTTGGCATTTATAACCTTTATGATGGTCAACTGGTGCCCTGGCTTAGGCTCGGTATTGTCGAATGAAGAAGTGAAAGACGGTGTATCGGAGCGTGGGGGCTATCCTGTGGAGCGTAAAGAGATGGCCCAGTGGTGTCTTCGCATCACGGCTTATGCAGATCGTTTGTTAAATGACCTAGACTTGGTAGATTGGCCAGAGCCTGTAAAAGAAATGCAACGCAACTGGATTGGCAAGTCGCTAGGTACAGAGTTGGATTTTCAAATTGTCGGTTCTGAAGAGAAAATCAAAGTATTTACTACACGTATCGATACTATCTTTGGGGTGACTTATTTGTCCTTGGCGCCTGAGCATCCTTTGATCGACAAGATCACAACGCCTGAGCAAGAGGAAAAAGTAAAGAAATACGTACACCATGCCAAAAATCGTTCGGAACGTGACCGCATGAGTGATGTGAAGACGATTTCTGGAGAATTTACAGGTGCTTATGTCACGAATCCATTTACCAATCAGCCAATTCCTGTTTGGATCGCTGACTATGTGCTTTGGGGCTACGGTACCGGTGCGGTGATGGCCGTGCCTAGTTCAGATACTAGAGACTACGGATTTGCCAAACATTTTCATTTGCCAATTATCGCAGTGCAAGAGGGGCCAGGTTCTGATATTTCTAAAGAAGACTTCGACCCTAAAGCGGGAACGATGATCAATTCTGGGTTCCTAAATGGCATGATGGTGAAAGATGCCATCAAGGCTGCTATGAAACACACCGAAGAAAACGGTTGGGGTAAGATCAAAGTAAACTTTAAGATGCGTGACGCGATCTTTAGTCGTCAGCGTTATTGGGGGGAACCCGTACCTGTTTATTTTAAAGATGGCTTGCCTTATCCATTGGCAGAAAGCGAATCGCCACTTGTGTTGCCAGAAATACAAGAATACAAGCCTACCGAAACAGGTGAACCTCCTCTAGGAAGAGCTAAAAACTGGAAATACAAAGGTGAATATAGTTACGAATTAAGCACCATGCCAGGCTGGGCAGGTTCTAGCTGGTATTTCCTTCGCTATATGGATCCCACGAATCAAGATCGATTCGTGAGCCCCGATGCAGAAAAGTACTGGAATGATGTGGATCTTTACATCGGAGGTTCGGAGCATGCTACAGGTCACTTGCTGTATTCTAGGTTTTGGAACAAGTTCCTTTTTGATTATGGTTTGATCACAAAGAAAGAACCCTTCAAGAAAATGATCAACCAAGGGATGGTCCAAGGCCGCTCCAACTTGGTTTACAAAGAGAAAAATGCCAATGTGATCATTTGCAAAAACCAACTGAAAGAGTACGCTAAGGAGAATAATTTAAAGCCGAATGAAGATTTTATTCAGCTGTATGTAGATGTAAACTTGGTTGATAGTAAAGATAATATTTCAATCGAAAACGTGATTAAATCTCGTCAAGACCTACATGATGCCAAGTTTGAATTTTCAATAGATGAAAACGGAAACAGGATTATTCATTGTGAGGCAGTGGTTGAGAAAATGTCGAAGTCTAAGCTCAATGTTGTTAATCCAGACGATATAGTGGCTCACTATGGTGCGGATACGCTCCGTCTATATGAGATGTTTTTGGGCCCTTTGGAGCAGTTCAAGCCATGGAATACCAATAGCATAGATGGTGTGGCTCGTTTTCTTCGCAAACTTTGGAGACTGTTTTACGACGACAAAGGCTCATACTTGGTAGTTGGGGAAGCGCCAAGTAAAGAAGAACTCAAAGTTTTGCACAAGACCATCAAAAGAGTAGAAGAAGACATAGAACGTTATTCGTTCAATACCAACGTGAGCACGTTTATGATTTGTGTAAATGAGTTGGGAGCGCTTAAATGCAACAAAAAACAAATTCTTGAAGACCTTTTGGTAATGGTGGCACCTTATGCACCTCATATCTGTGAAGAACTCTGGTCTACTTTGGGACATTCGTCAAGTATCTCTTTTGCCACATTCCCGATGTACAAAGAGGAATACCTGGTGGAGGATAGTTTTGAATACCCGATTTCTATCAATGGAAAGACCCGCCACAAGATGAGCTTCGCAGCTACCGAAGATGTGAAAAGTATAGAAGCGGCTGTTATTGCGGATGAGACTGTACAGAAATACTTAGAAGGTAAGGCCCCAAAAAAGGTCATTATCGTTCCCAAAAGGATTGTAAACGTGGTAGTGTAGTTACGCCTAGTTGTTTTTAAAGTTTCAAAAAGGGCTGGCTCGTAAAGAGTACAGCCCTTTTTCGTGATTAATTATGAATATAATTGAAATTCTTTTTAATTTTAAAGAGATATTAGGCTCTAGGATTAAAAGACCTATTCGTTTCGTTCAAATGATCTTTCGCAAACTTGCATATTGGCTCAGTTATTTCCCATTTAAACTTAATTTTTTTGTAGTTTCATTCATACTAGCTTTAGGTTACTATTGGACCAAGACAAATTATTTCTTGCCCGATTTGTTAGAGTCGCATAAGTTGCTTTTTGAATTATTATTTAGGCTGTTTTGGGTATTTGCCTTGATCATCGTTTCTATTTCGTTGTTTACATTGTTACTGTCTTGGGGTTACCTCTATCTTATTAAGAGCAACTCAAAGTCAGGATTTGCAAAAGTTACCTTCGGAGTAGATGGTTTTCAGGCTGAAGCAGGAAAAGTGCCTTTCAGCCTTGCCTTTAATAGCTTAATTAGACCTCTTTTGGGAGTGGTCAAGGCAAGGTTGGTCTTTAGTGACTTTTCTGTGACAGATGAGCTTCAGCTGTATAAAAATCAATATGCAAAAAGTAAGATACTAAGAAGCGGGATTTATTCCGCTGAGGGCGTGTACCTCAGTGATCGGAAAAAGTATGATATATATAGGATTACAGTATTTTTTGAAGACATGTTTAGGTTGTTTTCATTGCCTTATAATCTAAGTTACGAAAAACAGGTTTACACAGTACCTCCAATGTCCGTATTTAAAGATATTAAGATACTCCCAAACAAGACAACAGAGCAAACGGTGAAAATCGAGAACCCGCAAAAGGTTCAGGGAGAACTCTTCAATTATAAAAATTTCGAATCAGGTGATGACATTAGGAGGATTGTTTGGAAAATATTTGCGAAGAGCAGAGAATTGGTTGTTCGTGTACCAGAGATTGTTGATCCACATGCTTCTGAAATAGAGTTATTTACTTCGTTTCATTCTACGGTTCCTGAGTTTGACAAATCAGTGTTTAGTACCTATTTGTTGAACAACTATAAAGATCGATTACGGATTGTTTATGAAACAGCAAAAAGTAATGGATTTGTGGTTAGGCATCAGCCTGATCAGGTGGTAGATCATGCCATGATGGCCAACGCAGACATAATTCTCTATAATATAAGTCTAAGTACATGGCAAATAGATCAAGCGCTGGACGCTTATGTTGGCAAGAAAAAGGGAGGCGTGCTTTGTGTCTCATCATTGGTGAGTATTGAAGACTTGCAAAAGGTTTTGGCAAGAACAGATAATACACTAATGGTTTTTTATATAAAACTCTCTAAGGCCTTCGAGAAAAAATCTCCGATAACCTTTGCTAAGCTGTTCATTAGAAAAGACGAAAGTCGTGATACGGTGCTTAAAAGGAAATGGCTGCTGTCTGCCCTAAGAAATAAGATTCTTAAAAATGAAAAGCTTATTGAAGCGGAACTCGACATTAGTTCTGCAAAATGTTTTAGGTTATAAGTAATGTCGGCCATTCATTTATATTTTCAAGTGCACCAACCCTATCGGTTGAATGAATTTACCTTTTTTGATATTGGGACTTCTGTTGATTATTTCAATAATACTCTTAATGAATCAGTTATTAATAAGGTTAGTGAGAAGTGTTATCTGCCAACTAATCAGCTATTGTTGGATTTGATTACCCAATTCAAGGGTGATTTTAAATGTACTTTCTCTTTTTCGGGCGTTTTCTTGGAGCAAATACAGAAGATGAGGCCTGATGTTTTGGCGAGTTTTCAAAAACTAGTTGATACGGGTTGTGTAGAAGTACTTTCTGAGACCTATTATCATTCCCTAGCAAGCGTCTACGACTTGGTAGAGTTTGGGCAGCAGGTAGACTTGCATAAGGAACTAGTCGCTAAGCTGTTTAATTATGTTCCTAGTGTATTTAGAAATACAGAATTGATTCTCAATGAAGACGTTTTGATGTATTGTCAAGCCAATAAATATGTTGGACTTTTGGCAGAAGGTTCTAAGGGGCTGTTGGGAGACTGTAGCCCTAATGGCGTAATTGTTCCAGAAGGATATCAAGTGGAGGTTTTGGCGCGGAATTTTGAATTGAGTGACGAAATAGCCTATCGGTTTTCTGATATCAAAAGTCCGTTATTCCCACTTACCGTAGAAAAGTTCGCAGATTTAATGTTAAGAGAGCAGCAAAGAGATTGTATTAATCTTTATATGGATTACGAGACTTTTGGTGAGCATCATTGGGCCGATACGCACATCTTTGATTTTTTAAGGAAGTTGCCAGCTTTTATAATAGCCAATACGCCTTTTAGATTTAAAAAGATAGAAGAAACATTAGGTAGTGCCCCTAAAGTTCAGAATGTTAAAGTGTCAGGGGCGAGTTCGTGGGCCGATACAGAGAAGGATTTGAGCGCTTGGTTAGGTAATGGTTTGCAGCAAGATGCATCGAGGCTTATCTACGATTTGAAAGAACCAGTTTTTGCATCTAAAAACGGACAAACGATTGATTTGTGGCGAAAACTGCAGACCTCAGATCATTTTTATTATATGAGTACAAAATCCTATACTGACGGCGAGGTTCATAATTATTTCAGTCCCTATAGGAGCCCTTACGATGCGTATTTATATTACACAAATATCTTGAAAAGTCTAAGACAAACCCTTGGAGTTAATTGATAATGAACTGAAAAGCCTTCTTGCCTACCACGATCAAGTAAGTGCCTGGTTGCAATGTGCTCACATTAGCCCTTGAATTAAAATCAAGTATACCATCGGTAATAAATGATCCCTCAGTGGTATATATTTCATACTTTTTTGATTTTTTTACATCTAGTTGTATGAAAGCGGGTTCTTTTGGAGTGCTTAAAGTTGTTTGAGTGCCAGTCATAGCTCCATTTTCTTTGCCGTTATTGGAAAATGCAATGGTTGAAAGTGCTATTAATGCTATAAGTGTTCTTTTTAACATAAGTTCTACTTGACTTTACAAAGTAACATCCTCAGTGTTATCCCAATGTTAAGTGCTTGTTATGTTTTTAAGTATTTCAAAAACGTAATTTATGACTAAATTGCGGTCGGAAACTTTGAAAAAATGACATCTTTTAGTTTATATCCCATCTCAGAACTTAAAAACACCAAGATATTTACAGTTTACATCCTCAAATCGGTTGAGGATAAAGTTGGACCACTTAGAGATAAGAAATATTTAGATTTACTTATTAAGAAAGTTAACCAAGGGAAGTCGGTAGTTTTTATTGAGGACCTCAATGCTACGTTCGTTTTGCCAGATAAAAGAGCTTTGGAGCACTATAAGGCCAAGGAATATTTCAGAACAAGGGGGTATGAAGTGTATTCTTGTGTCGCTTCCGAAAAGATTGAGGAGATAGCGGTGTATGGTTCTGATGAAGAGGCTGTTCATGATTTTGCAGAAGGGTTTGTTTTGTCATCCTACCAGTTTTTGAAATATAAGTCTGAGAAGCAACCTGAGGTACATTTTCACGTGTATTTAGATCAATTGGGTGCAAAGAAAGTAAAAGAGCTAAAAAGCCTTCTGGATGCAGTGTTTTTATGTAGAAATTGGGTTAATGAGCCCGTGCTGCATCTTACGGCCGAACGTTTTTCGGATGAAATTACTTCTGTTTGTGATGGGTTAAGCCACATAAAGGTCGAGGTGATGAACAAGCAGAAGATAGAGTCGCTAAAAATGGGTGGGCTCTTGGCTATCAACAAAGGAGCTCCTAATCCTCCCACATTTACAATCATCGAGTATAAGCACCCTAGAGCCAAGAATGCAAAGCCAGTGGCGCTGGTTGGTAAAGGTGTAGTATTTGATACAGGGGGGCTTTCGTTGAAAGAAACCGCTGGAAGTATGGATATTATGAAGTGTGATATGGCTGGAGCCGCAGCCGTGGTTTCGGCTGTAGTTGCATTGGCTAAGAATGACGTGCCTTTGCACCTTATGGTTTTTGTACCCGCTACAGAAAATAGACCCGATGGTAATGCTATTGTACCAAGTGATGTTATTACCATGTACAATGGGACTACCGTAGAAATTTTGAATACGGATGCAGAGGGTAGGGTGATTCTTGGTGATGCATTGGCTTACTCAGAGAAGTTTGATCCTGAGTTAATAGTTGATTTGGCAACATTGACAGGGGCGGCTATTGCTGCGATAGGGAAGGAGGCATCTGTGCTTGTTGGTAATGCATCTCCTGAGGTCAAATCCAAATTAGTGACGGCAGCATTTGATACATATGAAAGGGTCGTGGAATTTCCTCTGTGGGAAGAATATGAAAAGGAAATAGTCAGCGATATCGCTGATATCAAAAATATTGGTGGGGGTAATGGTGCTGGTAGCATTACGGCAGCAGCGTTTTTGAAGTACTTTACTACGAAGCCATGGATTCATTTAGATATTGCAGGTCCAGCCTTTATAAAGGCTAACGATAACTATAGGAGCAAAAATGCAACAGGTTACGGAGTAAGATTGCTTTATGATTTCTTATCGAAATATTGATAAAATGAAGTGCATTAGGAAGATAAATTTGTTATTTACAAATAAATAGAAAATATTTGAAGTCGTTTTAAACAAGTAATAATGGAACATAGACCTACAATAGGCATAACTATAGGTGATTTTAATGGAGTTGGCCCAGAGATTATATTGAAAGTATTCAGTGACCTTGCCATTTTAAAGTTTTGTACACCCATCATTTATGGTTCCAACAAAATTTTGCAGAAATACAGGAAGTTGCTTAATGCTGAGGATAATCAAAATTTGCAATTTTTTTATATTAAGTCCGCAGACCAACACAACAGTAAAAAGGTAAACTTGATCAACTGTTGGGAGGAGGATCATCAGATAGAACCAGGTAAATCTACTGATATAGCAGGGCAATGTGCCTTTGCTGCTTTGAAACTGGCAACTGAGGATTTGAAAAAAGGTTGGATTGACGCCATTGTAACATGTCCAATTAACAAGAAAAATATTCAGAATGAGGAATTTAATTTTCCAGGCCACACTGAATATTTCGCACATCATTTTTCTCAAGGTAAAGATAATCTCATGCTTATGGTGAGTGAGGAGTTGAGAGTTGCCGTGGTTACTGGCCATATACCTTTAAGTAAGGTGCCACAGTCGCTTACTAAGGAGCTCATCACGTCAAAACTTTCTATTTTTTTACAGTCCTTAAGGAAGGATTTTGCTAAAAATAAGCCGAGAATTGCACTTTTAGGGCTTAATCCTCATGCAGGAGAAGAAGGTTTGCTTGGTTCTGAAGAAAAAGACATCATTATTCCTGTCGTAGAAGAGTTCAAGAAAAAAGGAGAATACGTGTTTGGTCCTTATCCTGCGGACGCATTTTTTGGGAATAAATTGGATCAAAAATTTGATGGAGTATTGGCCATGTATCACGATCAAGGCCTAATCCCGTTTAAGTCGCTTGCATTTGATTCAGGAGTGAATTTTTCGGCAGGAATGCCGATTGTAAGAACTTCGCCAGATCATGGTACTGCTTATGACATTGCAGGCAAAGGACTTGCGGATGAAAATTCTTTGAGGCAGGCAATATTTTTGGTGTCTGAAATTTTTACTAATAGAAGAAAAGTTTTAGTCTAATATATGTGCGTAGGATGCATGTATTTTATATGTGTAAATATCTGATTATAAGTTTTTTGTTTTATACTATTTAATCTTAGGATTCGTAAAAACAAACATTTCAGGTTGTGGAGGCATAAATAATGGAGATGTTTAGTCCATAATTTTGTCACATAATTGTTTCAGATTCTTAGGTTATGATAAAATTAAGAGGAGCAGATTACTTAGTAAGATTAATGGAATTGATTGGCTGTAAAGAGCTGTTTGCCTATCCAGGTGGAGCAGTTTTGCCAATCTATGATGCATTAGCTTTTAGTAATATTGACTATATATTGGTAAGGCATGAACAGGCTGCTGCTTTTGCTGCGAATGGATATGCTCGAGTAAAGGGCACTCCAGGTTTTTGTTTGGCAACGTCTGGTCCTGGTGCTACCAACTTAGTCACTGGGATAGCTGATGCTTATGCTGATAGCGTGCCTATGATCGCTATAACTGGCCAAGTAAATCTTAATTTGATAGGAACAGATGCGTTTCAAGAGACAGATATTACAGGTATTTGTCTGCCAATCACAAAGAAGTGCTATTTGATCAAAAACCTTGAAGATGCACAAAGTATTTTTAAACATGCGTACGAAACAGCTGTAAATGGCCGTCCTGGGCCTGTTTTAGTAGATATTCCGAGGAGCGTTCAACTTGAATTCATCGACTTAGAAGATAATTGGGAAGATAATTTTATAAGACCTAAATACACAAGGTTATACCAAACTAATGATGCAGAACTTGCAGAAGCTAGCAAAGTGATTGGTGAGGCTAAGAAACCTTTGGTTATTGCGGGCCATGGTGCTTTGCTCTCTGATGCATATGAAGAAGTACGCAATTTTGTGAATAGTGAAGGTATACCGGCTGTATCTACAATACTGGGTATGGGTGTATTGGATACGGATAACCCATTGTATTATTCATGGTTGGGTATGCATGGTATGAAATATGCAAACTTGGCCGTGCAGGAGGCAGATTTAATCATTGCTTTAGGTATTAGATTCGACGATAGGATTACTGGAAGATTGAATGATTTTGCTCCAAATGCAAAGATTGTTCATATTGATATAGATGATAGTGAGTGCAATAAAAACGTAAAGACAAGAGTATTTATCCACTCGGATTTGAAATTGGCTTTGCAAAAGTTGCCTTTATCACTCAATGAAGAAAATAAAAAAGATAGGCAAAAGTGGGTGGCTCAGCTTGATGAGTTGAGAAAGCAATATCCGATTAAAGAGCCAGACTATGATGTGTTCACGATGATCACAGCTATAGAGGTGCTTGAAAAGTTGTCTCCTGATGATATGATTGTTGCAACTGATGTGGGGCAACATCAAATGTGGTCTGGTCAATATCTTAATAAGATGAAGCCTAATCATTTCTTGACTTCAGGCGGGTTAGGATCTATGGGTTTTGGTTTTCCAGCAGCCATGGGTGCGCAATCTGCGGCTCCAGATAAGGCCGTTTGGTGTATTACTGGAGACGGGTCTTTTCAGATGAACTTGCAAGAGTTGATCACATGCGTACAGGAGCAGTGGCCTGTCAAGATTTTATTATTGGATAACAACTATCTTGGCATGGTACGTCAGTGGCAAGAGCAGTTTTATAAGAAGAACTATTCGGGTGTTGATATTTTGAACCCAGACTATGTGAAACTTGCTGAAGCATATGGTGTAGCAAGTGCCAGAGCGACTAATGTGGAAGAGTTAAGGGATGCTATAGAATTGGCATATAAAACCCCGGGTCCGTTTTTGCTACATGCAAAAGTGCTTAAAGAGGATAATGTACTCCCAATGGTGCCTCCTGGTGCAAGCTTGAGCGATACGATATACTATCCAATGGAATTAGGTGTAAAAAATAACTTAAAGGAAAAAAATGCAGAAAAATTATTGGCTCATAAAGTGTAACCATACACCCGAAACCATTGATCGCATTATGATGCAGTTCAGGAAGAGGGGCTTAACGATCAATAGCTTGGAATATAAGAAGGTAGACTTTACTTCCGCTACTTGTAAGATTGAGTTTGAAGAAGTTGCTGATCAAGCAGATAAAATATACAAAAATATGTTGAGGTCTGTGGATATCAACGGTATAGAAATAGCAAAATAGGTTATTGAATTAATATATTGTGTTTAGGAAAAACCATGCGAAGCATGGTTTTTTTGTTTATTCATCTTATGGAAGATAAATTCAGGGCGATAATATTGAAGGCTGCTCACAAAGTAGATTGGGTTATGATTGCCCATGATTGTGCTTTAGACCAATCAAAGCTTGATTTGCTTGTAAAGTTTTTTCTTGGGGATGATTCAAGACTACAACAGCGATCTTCTAACATAATAAACCATTTTTTTGAATTATTTCCAAAGAGGTTGTTACAGTATGCAGATCAAATTGTTTTTTCGTTAAACAAAGAATTGATACATTCTTCTGTTAAGAGGAATGTAGTTCGGCTTATGCAGTTTGTAGATTTAAGATCTTTAAGTGATGAAACACTAAGCTTTCTTATAGATACTTGCTTTAAGTTTTTACAAGATACGAAGGAGCCCATAGCAGTAAGAGCATTCAGCATGACTGTTTTGTATAATGCCTCACTTATTTATCCAGAACTAAGTAACGAATTGCGGCCTATTTTGGAGGAAGTGCTTATATATGGCTCTGCTGGCGAAAAGAGCAGGGCTCAAAAAACATTAAATTCTTTTCCGAGATAGTTTTTAATGAATCATACATTACCTTTGGGTGCATTAATAGTATTAACCCAAGAAATAATTGTAATAATGATCCTTTTGTTAATTTAAATTAAGGGTTAGTGATTTTAATCATCAGCTTATCGTTGTCAAATGAAGATTCTATATTTACATCAATACTTTAAAACTCCAAAGCAGGGTGGGGCGGTAAGGTCATATTATCTTGCCAAGGCTTTGGTAGATAAAGGTCATGATGTTGAAATGATTACTTCACATAATCAAAAAAGGTATCATTTTGAAACTATAGATGGGATCAATGTCCATTATTTACCAGTGTACTACCATAACAAACTTGGTGTCATTGGTAGATTATATGCATTTGTTAGGTTTATGTTTATTGCATATAGTAAGTCTAAATCGCTCAAAGGGGTTGAATTATGCTACGCTACCTCCACACCTTTATCTATAGGATGGATCGCACTTCGATTAAAAAATAAATACAAAATTCCCTATTATTTCGAAGTTAGGGACTTATGGCCAGAGGCCCCTATTCAACTGGGTTACATTAGGAATCGGTTTTTAAAAGGCTTGTTGTACCGTTTTGAAAAAGAAATCTATCAAAATGCAACGAGACTAATTGCTTTGTCGCCTGGTATGAGGGATGGAATTGAAGATAAGGTGCCAGGGAAGTATGCCTCCCTGCTACCTAATATGTCCGATTGTGATTTTTTCAACTTTAGCAATAAGGAGAAACATTTAATAAAGAAATATCAAGTTGAGGGGAAATTTGTAGTCGCTTACACAGGGGCATTAGGGAAAGTGAATTATTTGCAAAGTCTAGTGGCTATAGCTAAACATTGCAAGGTAACTTTGCCACAAGTTCATTTTTTGGTAGCTGGAGATGGAGGTGAGGTGTCTTCTTTGTTACATCAAATTCAGTTCTATCAGTTAAATAATGTGATTTACCTTGGTCAAGTGGATAAGTTTGGGATCAAAGAGATTCTTAATGTGAGTGACGTATCATTGATTTCTTTTGCCAAAGCAAAAGTTTTGGAGACTAATAGTCCTAACAAGTTTTTTGATGGAATAGCTGCTGGCAAGCTCATCGCAATCAACACCATGGGATGGATCAAAGATGTCATAGAAGAAAAGCATTGTGGCTTTTATTTTGATCCAGATGATGCCAAAGGTTTTGTGGAGCATTTGGAGCGATTTATAAATGATAAGAATCTATTGTTTGAATACCAATCAAACGCACGTAAGCTTGCCGAAAGTTATTTTAGTAGGACTGAGATCTCAAAAAACTTTATCAAGCTTTTTGACGGCACCCACCATATAGATACCGTTATTTCTTCGGTTTATACTTTGACTGCGTAAATATTTTTTTTGCATCTTTTTCTTTCATAAGATCAGGCAAGCTTAATTTAGGGTTATTTTCCATGTATTTGCTTACAAATAAATAGCCTAACCATCTTCCTATTCTTGGAGGACATTCTGAGCCGATTTCAGCGGTGTAAGGTCTTTCATTCACATATTTCTCATTCATATGGCTGGTGTTATAGAGTAGATTGCCTTTAATAAAATGGTTAAAAATCTCAGCTTCATGTGCTTCGGCACCTTTTAATTGTTTGCTAGAATATCCTAAAATGATGGTATCAGGCAGAGATGGCATTATTTTTTTTGTAAAATAAAGAGCCTTCCCCCAACCAATCATATTGGCAAGTAATGTTTCATCTTTAGGGTCTATTTCTATGTACTTAGAGGAAATACCTAACATAATGTTGTGAACAAAATAAGGCTTTTGCAATCTGTTTTTAAGGTATTCAAACACAGGGGGGGCATAGTTGATTTTGTTTCCCAAAAAGAAATCAAGACCAATTACCATACAGGTGTCGCTCAGTAATTTGTCGTTACTAAAACCAGTAATAATGGTTTTGATTTGTGGCTCTTTAAATTTAGGGTAGTAATACTTAATATGTTTGAACCCCTCCTCAAATTGAAGCCTAATGTCTTCCATTTCTCCAAACTCTTTTTCAGAGGTTCTGTATATAGAGTCGAGCGATGGGTTGTTCACAAGCGATTGAATATGTTGTACAAGTATTCGTTGGTCTTCGGGAGTGTTTAAAGGACTTTTGAAGAAAAAACTTGCAATGGTTTTGTTTTGATCAACAAATTTGGAGATGTTCTCTGCCGATTTATCTTTAAAAATGGTTCTCTCAAGTCTTTCAATTTGTACATTTACTTTAATGCCTTCAGTGTTAATATCGTCAATAGTATCTTTGTTCGTGCAGGATACAAGTGATAGAGCAGCCAAAATGCATAACAGTTTTTTCATACAAATTTATTTTTTATATATTTGGTACAAAAATATAGCTTTTTATGAGAAAAATAATTTTTACACTCTGCATCCTGTTGTCCACTTCTATATTTTCCCAAGTTAAATTCGGATTGAAATTCTCTCCTAACGTATCATTAACTTCCGTTCATGCAGATTCTGTGTGGAAATCTAATGCCGCAGGAATGAGATTTGTTGGAGGAATGTTTGCTGATATCAGCCTTACTGATAATGCAGCACTTAATATCGGCCTAGAATATACTCCAAAACGTATAGGGTTGAAATTTGACCAAACGACATCTTCTTATAACTTGCAATATGTACAGCTTCCTGTTGGGCTCAAATTTTTTACCAATGAGTTTGCGGATAGGTTTAAAATTTATTTTTTGTTCGCGCCCAATTTAGCGTTAAAAATTTCGGAGAAGTCATCTTCAGGTAACCAAAAATATATAGCCAATTCGGGGAATTATACTGTTGATATTGTGAAATATGCAGATGAAAAAAAGAAGTCAGCTTTTAATTTGTTCGATATTGGACTTAATTTTGGGGTAGGTACTGAGATCAGGGTAGGAGAATCAACACATTTGTTTGGTGGATTTAGTTATAACAGAGGGTTGATCAATGCCATAAATTTAAGTCTAGATGGATCTAATGGTAAACTGTATAAGGAAGCAAGAATTAATACAGGAGCTATTAACCTAGATTTAGGTGTTAAGTTTTAGCAATACCAACACTTGCATAAATTAAGAGCCCTTTTAGGGCTTTTTTGTTTTATACATGATCCGTCCATTTTAAGGACAAGGAAATCATTTTTACTAGAAGTGCCGATGCGCTTTTGTGATGCATTGCATTTTTGTTGTAAAAAATGTAACTTGTCCGTGATGAATTATATTGGTCAACGTTATTCAGATTAAATAGGGATGAATTTTTTGAAAAAATTATTTTCTAAGAAAGAGCCTGAGATCCAAAAGGCGAAGACTTTAATTGAGGAAAGCAGTCCCAGTTGTCCGTTGGTAGCTTTAGTGGAGCAGGATAACAGGGTGGCTTACTTATATATATGTGGATCTGAGGACTCAAGTTTTGGGGTTAAATCGTGCTGGATTCGTAATCTTAAACAAGCTCCTGATGAAGTAGAACTTGATCTTTTAGAAAATGGAATTGCTCCCATGTTGGCCAAATCAAACTGTAAATTTCCTGAGGGACAAGAAGCTTTAGATGTAGCCAACTTAGAATTGGTCTGGCTTGAAGAAGGCGAGGGGGTAGCCTTATTGGAAAACAATGAAATAATTGCGGTGATTCCATCTTGGGGCGGTCAAGGGGGCTTTCATGGCTATGCTAGGGATTGTGTAGGGCATGGTGATTTTGCATGGGAACTGGGGACTGATAACGGTATGCTTGAACGCATTCACAAATCGCGGACATTTTGGGAGTCGTGGAATCAAGAAGAAAGCCCTTGGCATTTGTGGCAACCACAACTTTTAGGCTGTTATGAAGCTCAATTTGGTGAAATCGACAAGTACTATCCTATTGATGGAGAAGAATGGCCCCCTAAAGGGCTTTATTATAAGAAACAGTCGGGTAAAAACATATTCGTTACGGTAGGTGTTTCATTAAGATCACAACCTATGGTCGAGATGTATACCGATGAACCCAATATGATGAACAGAATAGAGTTGGGATTCATAACCACGGCAGACTTAAAAGATACAGAAGTGGAACACATGGTGAGGTGGATTCGCAAACAGGCTGATTTGCCATGGGGACAAATCACATGGTTGGGGGAAGGGCACACTATCTATTGTGATGTGTTTGATAATACTAAGTTTGATGCCGTAGTTCTTACCTCAAAGCTAGATGTTTTGCCCAAGTTTGATCTCCCGGAAATATATGGGTCTAAGGTTAATCTCTTTTGGTTGGTACCTATTACTGAAAGAGAAAAGAACTACGTAGTGGATTATGGAAGCCAAGGTCTTATAGATGCTCTTGATAGAGTAGGAGATAGGATTTATTCGTTTGCACGTAAGGAGATTAGGTTGTGAGGTTTTTTGCGAATTAGAAGAGAAGAGTCGTTATAAATAGTACTAAATTTGATTATTCTAAGAATAATTAATATAAATTCGATGCCTATAATAACTTTTATACAGTTTTGTATTCCCTATTTTGGGTAGAATGGTTTTGCAATTACTTCTAAACGGCTCTAATATGTTTTTAAAAATTAAAAAATACAGATTCATTCTTTTGGGAATTTTCTCGATGCTTACTTCTTGTGCTAGTGAAAAGTCGGAGATGCTTACATTTGCCTCTCAAGATAAAAATCTTATTGTTTATGTTTCGGGAGAGAAACCCAATCTTGTTGATCCTTGGAATGTGAATATTACTTTGGACGTATTTGGTAAAAAAGTGACAAAAGGTATAGAGTATTATAGCCGTAATCTTGATAGGTCAACTGTGTTATGCGATTGGAATGACCAGGGATCTTGTGTGCTTACATTTATGCAACAGGATAATACCAAGAGAGTGTTTTTGATAGAGGGAACAGAAGATATGTATTCCTTTAGAGATATCAGTGATGCGGAATAGGATTTTAGTGTTTGAAGATTATACTGCGACAGTAGACCGACTTAAGTCTAACGCACTTTTTATGGTAGATACGGCCATTGGCAAAATATGTCTTGTGAAAGTAGAAGGTCAGCTCTGTTTTTTTAAAGATTCATGCCCACATTTAAGTGTTCCTTTTTCTCAGAGTGGTATATGTAATTCATTTGGCGAAGTGGTATGTAAAGAACATGGTCATAGATATTCGTTGCATACTGGAAATGAAGTCGAGGGACGTCGGGAGTCTTTGGCTATTATACCTTTTGAAATCGTTGAAAACCAGTTGTTTTTATTGCTTTAATACAGTTGAATTATTGTCAATGGTTAATAATGCGTGATCTTGGTAAATCCTAAGGTTTCTTGCTTTGTATATATGTATTATTGCATTAAATTTGAGCTTTTGATCCACTAATAATTTGCTTACACGTCTTTTTATACAAAACTACGCGCTCATTAAGAAGCTTGAGGTACGATTTCATTCCAGTCTCAATATCATAACTGGAGAAACTGGCGCTGGTAAGTCCATTATATTGGGAGCGATGGGGCTGTTAAAGGGTGAACGCGCAGATACCAAGGCCCTGTTAAATACAGAAGAGAAATGCTTAATAGAAGCAGATTTTAACATAGAGTTATTGGATTTAGAGCAAGTCTTTCTTGATAATGATTTGCCTTATGAAACGGAATGTGTGATTCGTCGAGAAGTTTCCCCAAGTGGTCGATCTCGTGCTTTTGTGAACGATACCCCTGTTACTCTAGAAGTACTATCTTTGATTTCTAATAGACTGTTGGATATTCATTCTCAGCATGATACACTTTTGCTGGAGAATCAAAATTATCAACTAGATGTTATAGATGTATTTTCGGAAAACAAAGTTTTGAAGTTGGAATATCAGAGAGTTTATCATAAATATATTGGTTTGAAAAAGGAACTTGCGACCTTGGAAAACCAAAATAATTCAAACCTTAAGAATAACGACTTCGAGACTTTTTTGTTAAATGAACTTTCTGTAGCAAAGCTTCAAGAGGGGGAAGAGGAGCAATTGAAGGCCGATCTTCAACGTATAGAACACGCAGAAGAGATTAAGCTTAAACTCAATGTTGTGAAACAACAGCTTGACGACACGCAATATGGTGTTTTGGTAAATTTGAAATCAGCTTCCTCCAGTCTGGACAAAATCTCGAACTTCGATGAAGACATAAAGGTGCTAAAGGGAAGAATAGCGTCTTGCTATGAAGAATTGAGGGATGTTTTTTCTGAATTGGAATCCAAAGAAGAGTTGATACATTTGGATGATGAGAAGGCTGAGCTGATCAGACAACGTTTGGACTTGATCTATGGTCTGCAGACTAAGCATCGAGTATCTTCTGTGGTTGAACTCTTAAATATTGAGAAAGACCTAACTAGTAGGCTTTCGCTGTTTTCTAATATGGAAGACAGGATCGTTCTTCTCCAAAAGGAAGTTAAGTATGAATATGAGGTTCTAATGGACTTAGCTCGCAAACTTTCAGAGAGCCGTTTGTCAAGAGTTCAAGAGCTGAGTAGTTTGCTAGAAGGACTTCTGAAGAATATTTCTATCAGTAATGCTGAAATAGTGGTGGAACACTTATTAATAGAGCCTAATAAGCATGGTATCGACCAGTTTGATATTCTGTTTTCGGCGAACAAAGGAGTGAAAGCTCAAAAACTCAAAAATATAGCTTCCGGTGGTGAGTTTTCGAGATTGATGCTTTGTATTAAATATATTTTGGCTGGTAAAAAAGCACTACCTACAGTTATCTTTGACGAGATAGATACGGGCGTATCAGGAGATGTGGCTTTGAAAATGGCGCAAATGATTAAAACTATGGCGCAAAAGCATCAAGTTATTACGATCACTCATTTGCCACAGATGGCAGCCTTTGGTCAAAAGCATCTTTTTGTATACAAAGACGATACTGCTGGTTTTACTACCAGTAATTTGCGTGAACTAAATACCCAAGATCGTATACAGCATTTGGCGGAAATGATAGGTGGGGCTAGTCCTTCAGCCATGGCTTTGGCGAGTGCCAAAGAACTTTTAGACAATTATAGCAACTAGCATTTGGCACGATTTCTATCTCATATTATTTCAGGGGTCTTGCATCCCTTCTTCATGCCTACGTTAGTATATTATCTTATACTTGGTTTTTATTTTCAGCCTCAAGTCCAATATCCTTGGTTGTTTTATTTTTTGGGGATGATGCTAGTCGCCACTTGTTTGTTACCGGCAGCCTCTATCTTTGTTTTATATAAATATGGAATGATCTCTGATGTGAATCTTGTGGCCAGAGAAGATAGATTGCTCCCCAATATAGTGGTTACAAGTACTTATTTGATCACGTATCTAATGCTAAGATATGTTAATCATTTGGAAGGGATTATTGTGGTGCCTCTCTTTTTTATGACCATCACTTTGATTATCAATGGGGTCATTAGTTTTTATTGGAAAATAAGTGCCCACGCTACAGCGATATCAGGTGTGCTGGGATTTTGGGGATTTATGCAAGTATTTATGCCAATAGAATATTTATACTACCCCTTTTTGGTGTTTATAATTTTGGTTGGAGCTTTATTCTCTGCTCGCCTGTACTTAGGTCGCCATACTCCAGCTCAAGTGTGGGCAGGAGGATTTCTTGGCTTGTCTATTTCTGTTTTAGGTGCATGGCTCTATTTCTTTGACATTATTTAATCGAAAAATAAGTTCACATACGGCAATTAACTATCTTTGGGAATGGAAATAGGTAAGTATAACAGCCTTCAGATACTTCGGAAAGTCGAATTTGGGGTATACCTTGATGATGGTAATGGTGGGGAGGTTTTGATGCCTCAGAAATATGTTCCTAAAGGCTGTAAGGAAGGGGATGTTTTGGATGTTTTTGTATATACCGATTCTGAGGATCGTTTAATAGCTACTTCTGAAAGGCCCTATGCACAGGTTGGAATGTTTGCTTATCTACAAGCTGTTCAAGTTACACAATATGGAGCTTTTTTAGACTGGGGCTTGGTCAAGGATCTTTTTGTGCCTTTTAGTGAACAAAATATGAAGATGCGCGAGGGGCATGGATATGTGGTTTACATACTCTTGGATGAGCAAACTAATAGAGTTATTGCTTCTGCAAAAATTGATAGATATTTGGATGTTTCCCAGCCAGAATTTGAGTTTGGGGAAGAGGTTGAGCTGTTGATTTGGCAAAAAACTGATTTGGGTTATAAAGCCATTATTAATAATAAGTTTTTGGGGACGATCTATGAAAATGAAGTGTTTACTAGATTAGCCATTGGAGAAGATATTAAAGGATATATCAAAAAAGTAAGGGAGGATGGTAAAATTGACCTATACGTGCACAAGCCAGGTCATACTAAACTTAAAGATAATAGCGATATAGTTTTTGAGGTGCTTCAGGACAAGGGAGGATTTGTTGCTACAACAGACAAAAGTCCAGCTGAAGAAATCTATAATATTTATGGATTGAGCAAGAAAAATTACAAAAAAGCAGTGGGGGATCTTTATAAAAACAAAAAAATTGTAATTGAAGATACTGGGATCAGGCTTATCATCTAGGTCGGTCATGCTTTAAATATCCATAACACAAAAAGCCGATCTTCATCGGCTTTCTTATGTATTTCTTAAAGTACTGATTAAGCCTGAGCTTCAGTAGCCTTTCTTAGTTCTTCTAGATCCGTTGCTTTGATAACAGGAACTGCAGTAACCAATTTCAAAGCTTGTGTTCTCAATCTTGAAACAGTTTTATTCTTTCTTTCTTTTCTTTTTAATCTTGTAACGCCCATGACTGTGTTATTTTGAAAATGGATTGCGAAGTTAGTAGTTTAATGTTAAAAAAAGAAACTATGCCTGAATATTTTTTTAAATTTGTGCCGTATTTTAAAGAACAACATGAGTAAACCAAGTTTAGCAAGAGGTACTAGGGATTTTGGGCCGTTGGTAATGGCAAGAAGAAACTACATATTTGACACGATTAAGTCTGTATTTAAAAAATTTGGCTATCAACCTATAGAAACTCCAGCAATGGAGAACCTTTCAACCCTTACGGGGAAATATGGCGATGAGGGGGACCAGTTGCTTTTTAAGATATTGAATTCTGGAGATTATTTAAAGGATGCACCTGAAGAGTTCTTGGCAACAAAAGACAGTAAAAAAGTTTTGGGTTCTATTTCTGAAAAAGGTTTAAGATATGACCTCACAGTGCCTTTTGCAAGATTTGTGGTTATGAATCGTCACGAAATCACGTTCCCATTCAAAAGGTATCAAATTCAACCTGTTTGGAGGGGAGATCGTCCAGCTAGGGGGCGTTATCGTGAGTTTTACCAATGTGATGCGGATGTAGTAGGGACAAATTCGTTGCTCTGTGAGGCCGAGATTGTACTTATGATAGACGAGGTACTAACCAAGCTGGGGCTTGATGATTTTACCATTAAGATCAATAACAGGAAAATACTTTCTGGAATGGCTGAGGCAGTTGGTGAAAAAGGTAAAGAATCGACCATTTGTGTTGCAATAGATAAATTAGATAAAATAGGGCAAGAGGCCGTAAATAAGGAACTTCAAGAAAGAGGCATTTCAAGAGATTCCATTGTGAAGTTGGTGGATTTTATGAATGTATCAGGTTCCAATCAGGAAATTATACAACAGCTCAAGAAACTTTTACACAGTAGTGAAGTAGGGCTTAAGGGGCTTACAGAAGTTGAGGAAGTATTTGCCTACTTGGAGAATTTTAACATCAGAAATGCTAAAATCCATTTGGATACAACACTTGCTAGAGGCTTGAGTTATTATACCGGTTGTATTTTTGAAGTAAAAGTAAATAATGCCAATATGGGCAGTATTAGTGGGGGAGGTCGTTATGACAACCTTACTGACGTGTTTGGGATGCCAGATGTACCAGGCGTGGGATTCTCATTTGGTGTGGATAGGATATACGATGTTTTGGAAGAATTAAATCTCTTTAAAGACAATATTGAAGCCTCTGTTTCCGTTATGTTGGCGTGTTTCGATTCAGAATCTGAAAAATATGCGCTTAAAGTGTTACAAAAGCTTAGAAATGCCGATATTAGTGCTGAACTTTATCCTGAGCAGTCAAAGATTAAAAAACAAATGACGTACGCAAACAATAAAAAGATTCCTTTTGTAGTGCTAATTGGTTCCGAAGAAGTCGCTTCACAAACTTTGACATGCAAAAATATGATTGAAGGTTCACAGATATCAATAACAGTTAATGATTTAATAGCTCAACTAAAGACTCAATAAGTATATGAAAAATAAAATAAAGACTGGGGCTTGTTTTAGAGTGTTGATGCAATACCAGTTTTTGTTTTTTTTAGCGTTTCTGTTTTTGCTATTTCCCAGATCTGTAAATGGCGCTAAGGCTTGCTTTACAACTAAGGATACACTGGGTTGTGTGCCTTATACTGTTACTATGGACGAGTGTACCAATGGTGGTAATGGGATACAATACAAGTTTGGCAATAGCGTATATTTACGTACGAATACTTATACATTTACAGAGCCAGGGGTTTATTCTGTGACGCAACTCATTCAGGGTAATACGGGCAATGGAGATAATATCCTAAGTAGGCCCAATTATATAAAGGTAATTAGGTCAGTCGCTCCGGAATTTAAAGTTTTGCTTTGTGATAATAGACAAGTGAATATAAAAATCACTGATCAACAATTCCCAGAATATGTAATCTATTTTGGGGATGGAGATAGTTTGTTAACGACTCCAAATAGTAACAATTTACATACCTATTTAGACTTAAGTTCACGTATTGTTTCCGTAACTGGGCGTTTTCTTTCTGGGGTATGTCCAACCTCAGCTTCAGCTTCAATAAACCCAGTGAACAGTTTGGCATTTGAAAATTTTTTTTCAGTATTGAACTTTAGTCGTTCTCCCGATAAATATGAGTTTAGTATTAATACCAATGCGAATCTATCGTACTCGTTTTATAGTGGTGGAGGGAATCTTGTGCATAGTTTTGAAGGACAAAGTGGTATTAGTGAGTTTTTTTTGAATAATGTTGCAGATAGCTCATACTATTTTGAAGCGACTAGTGCTTGTGGAATAGTATCTAAAAGTATGACTCTTACCCTAAAGACCATGTCAGTTGTGCTAAAAGATAATAGTGTTGTTTTGAACTGGCCAGCGTATCCCACTTCTGATCTGAAGCATTATTATGTCTACCGAGATGATGGGCAATTGGTTGTAAAAAAAATCATAACTTTGGGTCAGACCTATGAAGACTTTGATGTGAAATGCGGCAAATCATATTGTTATAAGTTGGAAACTAGCCTAAAAGACAGTACTTTTTATACTACTGAAAAATGTGTGGTTGCGGCTTCAGACTTTGTTCCCGAGAAAGCTGAAAATATTAAGGCTACTTTTAACGATAATAATCGTTTAATGATAAGTTGGGGAATACCCTCATCAAGTTCTTTTAAAGAGGCTAGACTTTCATCTTCAAATAACGGTCAGGTGGTCTATTTGGGGAGAGATAATTCTTTTGAGACGGATAATTATACTCCAGATTGTTATTCTTTAAAATATATTGATTCCTGTGATAAAGTTTCTGAGCCTGTATCAAAGATTTGTCCTATTATTTTGAATGTAAATCCTTTGGGGCGTGGTTTGTATGGAGCCATGTGGAGTACTCACACTCCAGCGTTTCCAGGAATTTCTTACCAATTATTTGAAAACAATAAACTCATCTATAATGGGTCTTCCACTGAATTTTTGACCACAGAAAGCGACACCATAAACCAAATCAAAATATATAAAGTTGTTGGAACCTCCTCTGATGGTAATTTGGTACAATCTAATACCGTAAAGCTTGAACAGGAGATGAAAGTTTATTTCCCCACAGCTTTTAGCCCTAATGAGGATGGCTTAAACGATTCATTTGTACCTAAAACAAGATTCGTAAAGAAATTCAAGATGGGGGTTTATAATATCTGGGGAGAGCTTGTTTTTACTACGACAGAATTGTCAATACCTTGGCATGGCGATAATCAACCTAATGGGACTTATACATATATGGCAGAAGTAGAGGATTTTTTGGGAAACAGCAAACAGTTCAGAGGGCAGGTTGCCATTGTTAAATAATCATTACGAATTTTATTCAAGTATTGCAAGTTATTTTTTACTTTTTTGTAACTCTTTTGTGGCAAATGCCGTAAACCTGTGTATAAATCAATAATCAATCTTGACATGGAAACAGTTCCAATCATTTAAAAGGCCCGTATAATGCCCAGAGAAATGAATTTAAAAATAAGAAACTGAAAAACAATATAAAAGCTAAAAGAGATGAAAACGACAAAGCAAGATACACCCATTATGGAACCAATCATTAAGTAAATAGAAAATATTGCTTAACCCGTTCCTATTATCACAAAGGCTGACTGATAAGTCAGCCTTTTTTATTTATCCACACCTGTCTTGCGAAACGCTAAATAGATTAACTTGGACTATATTTCCTAAAGGGTTGATGTTTATATAAGCCAAGTTTTATGGAAGAGGAATGGATAAAAGGCAGGGGTGCCCAATTTAATAGTTTGAATCGTTTTGATAAAAACAAGATGGTCTTTGAGCATATAGAGGGGCTCGATGAGCCATACTTACCTCATAAGCAAACGCAGTTCATTCATGTATTTCCCAAATCGATTCTCAACAAAGTTGAAAGTAATGATTTGTATCATTCGTATTCTATGAATGCATATCAGGGTTGCGAGCATGGTTGTATCTATTGCTATGCACGAGAGACACATGAATATCTTGGCTATAGTGCAGGATTGGATTTTGAAAGCAAGATCATGATAAAGATGAACGTAGTAGAATTGCTGGAGAAAGCTTTTCAGAAAAAGGGTCATGAACCTTTACCTATTATGCTATCGGGTAACACAGATTGTTATCAACCTTTAGAGCGTGAATACAAACTTACCAGAGCTGTACTTGAAACGTTATTGAGGTATAGGCATCCGGTGAGTTTGATTACCAAGAATGCTTTGATTTTACGAGATCTAGACCTGCTAGAGGAAATGGCCAAACTTGGTCTCGTACATGTAAATGTCAGTATTACCTCATTAAACGAAGACTTGAGGTTACTTATGGAACCTCGAACTGCAACCTACAGGCGTCGTATTGAAGTCGTGAAAATACTGAGTGAGGCAGGGATCCCAGTAAACGTATTGATTGCCCCTATTATGCCTTCCATCAATGACCACGAAATCCCTGCTGTAATGAAAGCTGTGTCGGAGGCAGGAGCTTTAACTGCTGCTTATACTTTTGTGAGACTCAATGGCAGTATAGGTGAGATTTTTACAGATTGGGTGTATAAGGCGTATCCAGATCGAGCGGAGAAGGTGTTGAGTCAGGTAAAAGAGGCTCATTCTGGTAATTTGTTTGACCATCGATCTGGTGCTCGTATGGTAGGAGAAGGTAGAATAGCCGAAAGTATTCGTAATCTGTTTATTGTATCTAAAAAAAAGTATTTTATGGGACGTATATTTCCTGAATTGGATAAGAGTAAGTTTGTGCAAAACCCTTACAGCCAACAAATGAACTTGTTTTGATTCATAAAATAATAACATAATTATAAGGATTTTCGTTAAAAACTACATCAAGTTTTATTTGGAAGATGGGGCGTGAAAAATTTTCAATTTTCAAGAGAATAGAAAGCTTCAAATATGCGTTTAACGGCCTAAGGATTCTCCTTGGTGAAGAGCATAATGCTAGAATACACTTGATAGCAATAGTAGTGGCGTGTAGTGCAGGTGTTTTCTTTGGCATTTCTAATACGGAGTGGTGCATAATCGTTATTTCAATTGGTATGGTGTTTGCGTTTGAACTGATAAATTCGGCTATTGAAAACATTTCAGATTATGTACAGCCCGAGTTGGACGCGGTGATAAAGAAAATAAAGGATTTGTCTGCGGCAGCAGTTTTGGTAAGTGCTTTAATGGCATTTGTTTGTGCTCTTGTTATATTTTTACCTAAAATAGATTGGCAATGATCAGATTGATGAGGAGTTATTTAACCAATAAAGAAATACAGTTCTTGAGTACGCTTACTGCGTTTTGTGTTGTTTTGTCAGTTTTCAGGTGTAGTTACACCCACAGTAGGACTTTCTTTTTCTTGAACTGGAATCTTTTGTTGGCCATGCTACCATGGGGGATTTCTATGTTACTAGTTATGAAGCCTAAATTCAGGGAAAATAGAGTATTAGTGATTGTTTCAATTCTATTGTGGCTTCTCTTTTTCCCAAATGCCCCGTATATCCTAACAGATTTGATTCACATTAAGGCTCATAGAGGTATACCAAGGTGGTATGATTTAATATTGATACTTTCTTATGCATGGACTGGTCTTTTATATGGCCTATTTAGCCTTTGGCACATAGAGAGAGTTCTGCAGCGATATTTTACCATTAAATCTATTTCGCGAATGTCATCTGCATTGTTCTTTGTGGTTGCATTTGGTATTTACATTGGGAGGGTGCTACGTTGGAATAGCTGGGATGCTCTCACACATCCGATTGCGCTTTTAGACGACATCTTAGTTAGGTTTTATGAACCAGAGTCTTATCCTCAGACTTGGGGTATGACCTTATTATTAGGTGTGTTTTTAAATATTATTTATTGGACATTTAAATATGTACATTCAGCGAAATTTAATATTCATATATCAAAAGCTGAAGACTGACAAAAGTCTTTACCGAAAATTCTCTTTTTTTGAAGCTTCTATACATTACTTAATTCATTCATTTTTATCAGTATAAATACTCTGTATCGGGAATTAATACTGAAATGTAAGGGTTTTTCTTCAAATTTTCCTCACCTTTGTATTGAGTTGAGTTTTCACCTCTCATTTATAAACAAATGGAAAAAATCTTTTTTAGAATAGCTGTCTTAGAAGATGTGCCGCATCTTGTAGAATTCTTAAAAATACTATTCACACAGGAAGTTGAGTTTAGTCCTGATTATGATAAGCAGACAGTCGGGCTTACTTTGATCATTCAGAATCCAACCATGGGAGAAATCATTGTTGCGGAACATGGAGGCAAAGTGGTTGGGATGGTCAATATTTTGTATACTATTAGTACTGCTGAAGGTAGTAAGGTGGCCATTATGGAGGACTTGGTCGTTAATCCAGAATATAGGAGCGTAGGAATAGGTTCGAGCCTTGTCAATCAAGCCATAGAGCATTGTGAAGAACAAGGACTTAAAAGGATCACTTTATTAACAGACCATGATGATCAAAAAGTACTAACCTTTTATAAAAGACATGGTTTTGTACAATCTCCCATGGTCCCTTTGCGTTTGAAACTTTAATCAGTATAATTTCCTTAAATTTTTTATATGTAAATTTTATGCAGGGGTAGGTATAACTCAGCCTAATGAGCATGCTTATTTCTGATATTTGCAATTTTATTTTATATTTGAAAGATTAAAAATACTAAGAAGTGACTATATCAAAGGAAGTAAAAGTGGGTGCGTTGGCTATTGTCTCGGGTGTGATGCTCTACACTGGTTTTAATTTTCTCAAGGGAACAGACTTTTTTTCCACGATCAAACGATACAATGTGATCTATGAAAATGTTGGGGGGATAAAGGTCTCCACTCCCGTTATGATCAAGGGCCTTAATGTTGGTCGGGTTGAACGAATGGTTTCTTTGCCAGATCAGGGCTATAAAACGCTTGTAGTTGTACAGATCGACAAGCACTATAAGATTACAGAAAACTGTGTGGCTGATATTGTAGAGTTGGGTTTGTTGGACGGTAAAGCCATCGAGCTGCTGATGAAAGATGGTAAAAGAGTGTTGACCGATGGAGATACTCTGTTGGGTAACGTGGAACCTGGATTGATATCCTCTGCCAAAGAGAAATTTTCTCCATTGATTTCGAATGTAGATACATCACTTGCCAAAGTGAAAACTATTTTGAACAGAGTTGATGATAAGAAATTAGATCACATATTTACATCTTTGGATTTGGCTTCGAAAGAACTGTACTTGACAGTGAAGGATTCTCGTGCGCAAATAAATGCAATGTCAAGTAAT
>CAMFLX010000046.1 GCA_945957555.1 uncultured Cytophagales bacterium | reverse complement strand
GATCCATACTCAACCACTTTCCAAGTCGTGCATCATATTGTCTAAATTCAGTTGTATAACTGTTTCCATCTCCTTGTCGTACTTCGTTATCCATTTCCATACCATTATATCCATAACGATATGCATTAGAATTAAACTTACGCATGGGCATCATCATTCCAAAAGCATAATAGTCATTGGCAGAGAGGACTTCTCCTTGGTTTGGTGCAGTGCGACGATCGCTTAAGACCAAACGTACGTTGTTTAAGTGATCTCCCAATTCATACTCCTTAACACCGAGCTTTTGCTGCTTCACGAAGGTACTCGTTGTTGCAAGATTGAGATCGGGCTTGTACATACCCAAACGCATAGCACCATACAGATGCTGTTCTTTCAGGAGCAGGGGCTTATTGTTTTCTCTTTCTCCAACTCTACTGTAAGTGCTCAGTACATAACCTTGCACATCCCGCACATAGTAAGTATGCGTCCATTCAGAAGTAGGTAACAATAACCCATCCATTTTCCCTTTGACGATCTTCTCTGTTCTATGCCCCAAAGCATCATAGCGGAATTCCATATCAGGATCTGACTGCCCAGGAGTGCAGGTGATCTTCTGGATCTTGCCATAAACATTCCACTCGATCTTGGCTATGTTTTCCTGCTTGTCCGCAACGAGATTTCCTAAGGCATCGTAGCTGTAGTTCTCCACCGCTTGGTCGTCTATATCTGCATCGTGTACAGAGGCACCTGCGGCATCGTCCACCCAGCGCAGTTTGTTGGTATTGCGCTGATAAGGTGCTATAGCCAAATTATTGGCCTTATTTTCATACCTATAGGTGAGGGTATCAAACTGTGTACCTACCTCATTGTACCTTCCCAAGGTCAGTATATTACCGTTGGCATCGTAACTATAGGCTGTCTTGTAGTTTTTATTGGCTCCTTGTACTGTGGTCGTGGTAAGCCTATGCAACTGGTCATAGTCAAACTGCTGTACCACGGCATTGTTAAAGTTGCTCCAAGAAGGCACTAAGGTTTTGCTGCTCATGGTAGCTATATTCCCATTGTACAAAGGCTTCGCTACAGGTGACGGAAGGTGCGAAATCGCTCCAATGGCACTATAGTCGTCGGTATGATAACCTAGACTATAGCTGAACTGGCCTGCATTCATGGCTTTGACCCAACCTTGGAGGGTATAGGCGTAGTTCATCGTTTGTACAGTGTCGTCGCCTAAGATCGTGCGAGCCAATGGTCCATGTGCATGGTAAGTGTATTTGGCATCACTCTTCCACTTGAGGCCATCAGTAGATGTTTCCACTGAAATAATGCGGTTGTCTGCATCATATTGATATCTGTGGTAGAAAGCGTCCGCCTTACCTTTTTGGTAGGCTAGCTGATTGACTTTGCCTGCTACTAAGTCATATTCATACTCGATCAAAGCATAGCGACGCTCTGGCAAATGAGGATTGTCTTGCAAAACTCTACTGACATTACCATGAGGATCATAGCTATAATGTGTCGCATGATCATAACCAGTACCAGCTTCATCTTGATAAGTAATCGATCCGATACGCTTGCGAAGATTTTCCTGAGGGAAGTCGCTACGTGAGATGACTGACTTACTGTAGTAAGTTTTGGTAATTTGTGACTTGGTACCAGAATACAACCAGAAACGAGAGTATAGTGAATTAGGCATCAATTGACTGTGGTTGGTGTAGCCATTCATAGTCCTTATCGCAGCATCATTTAGTTTGATTTCCCCAACTTCAATGATCCTGTTTTGTCCGTCATACACGTTGTAACTGAAAGATTGCGTATCAAACTGTTTTGCGTTTTGAGAAATGAGTAACCTGCCCATTTCATCGTACCAATGGCGTGTGGTAAACAGATCGCTTTGATCTTTAAGCTTCCAGCTGGTACCACCGTTACCTGAGACGGTTAATTCATCTGTACCTGCAACCGTACTTACAGCATTGATGCTTTCAGTTGTTTCAAGGCTCTTATCTGAACTGAGCTCCCAGTAGTCGCCGCCATCAGTGGTTTTGAGTACTGTACCATTATCACAGAAGGCATAGCCCGTAAGCCTATCTTTAAAATATAAGGCTTTTATGAGGGCACTGGTCCAGTTAACCCCGGCTGTCTTTTCAAGTTTAGTCCAAGCAAGCGTACTTGCAGTGACGTTAGCACATCTGAGCAAGGTGCCATTTGCCCCCCCAATAAAAGCAAGGGCTTGATCCGCGAAAGTCACTGAATGTAAGGCTACGGTAGGTATACCAGTAGTTGTGGGGCTCTCCCAAGTACCTGAACCTAGCTTACGAGCAAGAGTCCCATTGTCGCCTACAGCTAAGACATTCCCATTACGTATGGCTACTGCATTTAAGGATTGGGTAAGTCCAGAAACAGTACGTGTTTGCCAAACGTCGCCAGAACCAGTTTCTATAATGAACCCATTTTTGCCTACGGCTACTGCATTATCATTTTCAGAAGCTACCGCTAGCAGATCTGGCAATGGGGAGGCTGTTGTACTGATGGTTTGGGAGCGCCAAGTGGCTCCTGTGTCACTGGAAGCGAGTACCGTACCTTTATGGCCTACTATAAAGGCTTTATTTCCATTGGACTCTAAACTGGCATCTTGTAAGAGTTCAAACTTATGCACATTTCTTAGTGCTGGCACTGTGGTGTTGGCCACTGTAGCTATATATAAATGCTTTCCTGCCATAAGAATCCTGCCTTCTGTGTTTATAGAAACTGCTCTAAAAGCTCCTGAAGGATCTGGACTTGCTGTAAATGTAAGTGAAGATGCTGTACCTGCGCTAAGCGAGGAACTTGAGCTACCTAAGGTACCAAGAGCGGCTAAGTTATTGCCATTCACTGTTATTTCCGCGCCAGAGCCTAATGTGCCTGTCCCCATAACACTAGGTGCAGTACTTGAAGTACCTCTCCACACAGCCCCCTGTGCATCTAACACAAATACTTGCCCAGTATTTTGCGTTACATCGTTAAGGGATTGACTCATACGGCTAGGTACCCATTGCCAATTGGCACCATCAGTTGTCTTCAGTGCCGTCCCAATGCCGCCTACAGCATAGCCGATATAAGTACTACCACTAGGGTTGAGTACATCTATGGCATTAAGCTGCGGTAAGTTGATGCGCCCAGTAGTGCTGAGCCAAGTGTTGTTGGAGAGATTGCCCACCAAAATTCCAGAAGGAAGTGTTAGATACACTTTGCTGTCCGCAAAAGCCAGTTGTCGTATCTGAGTATTTAAGGCACTTGGCACCGTCAATGACGTACTGCTCCAACTCTGTCCTCCATTGCTAGAAGTAAAAATGGCACCTGAGGTCGTTACCAAACATCCAATACTTGCTGTAGTAGGATCAAAGGCTACATATTTAACATCGGAACGTACTTGTGACCATATATAATTGCTACCAGAAAGTTGTCTATAGTATAATAAGTTGCCGGTAAGTACTATTCCTTGGTTCGCATTTGAAAAATGCGCAAAACTGATATTTGAGGTGATTTTGGTGGTGGTACTGCCAATATTTGTATTAGCTCTAAGATCTGCCGACCAGTTCGTACCACCGTTGGTAGTTATGTATAGACCATTGCCGTATACAGCTCCTACTGTTTCCGAATAAAAGTTAACACCAGATGGACTGCCAAGACTGCTGGATACTGACACTGCCGCGCTTAAGCTACCACCAGAAGTACCGATACGAACTTGGCCTTGTGTACTTAACGCAATAAATTTGCTGCCACGAGAGGCGATATCAGCCACAGTCCCAGAGGTAAATGGATTTGAAGGGGCAGTGATGTTATAAGCATCACCTGTTTTATAACGATAGAGTTGCCCCCCCGACAACACACTTACCATGCTGCTTCCCTCGAAGGCCATTTTGCTAGGTAATGTGCTGGACAAAGTAGCATCAGAGGTCATAAACTGCCATTGATTACCAGCATCATTGGATACTTGCAAGTAATGGTTTGATCCTATAAGTGCTGTAGTGGCGACTTGTCCACTGCTCACCGCTAAGGAAGAAGTCGCTGGCATCGTCACATTATTGGTGATTTCAGTCCATGAACTGCCACTATTGGTACTGTAGAAAATTCTTGAGGGTCCTCCAGTACTGTTGGTAATAGCATATAGCCTGCTGGCACTGGTTGCATGAACATCACGCAATCCCGCACCTCCAGAACTTGTAGCTAAGGCTACTCCTAAGGTTGTACCAAGCTCCCATTGTCCACCTGTATGGGTAAGCGTATTAAAATTACCCTGTGTATCAAACACATATAAGGTATTTCCTGCTGAGGCAATCTTCCGATATGATCTTGCCCCTGGAAGGCCTCTATACTTCCAAGTAACACCCCCATCAGAAGTTTCCAAGAAAAGACCTTCGTTACCTACCGCAACGGCTCTATTATTATCCAGCCATTGGACATCATACAGATCAGGAAGACCTATAGAGTCTAGTTTCTGCCAGACATTGTTGACCCCTGCAGTATAGATATAGCCTATGTTGTTTTCATTACTAATTAAAAAGCCTTTATCATCTCGTGTGATATGTGTGGCTTCTACATTTGCATTGTCGGGTAATGATGTTACAGACTCTAGCTCCCAAACAGGCTGGCGCTCATGGTCTGGTATATCTGCCTTAATCTGGGCATTAAAGGTGTTAAACTGGTACGTTGAAGCTAAGGTATGTTTTGTGAATAGCGTCTTCACTCCTGAAGCCTTGTCACTCTTTACTATATTGATCTCCGCTGGGGTCAGAGGAACTACTCCTGCGGGAGGCACCGTACGAGTGAGGTTACCTGCTTGATCATGATAATATAAGGTATAATGATACTCCTTGTTGTCATATTGCATGGTAAGCTTTTCATTGAGAGAAGACAAACATTTGGCTATATATTGTTCTTTGAATTGGACTTTTTCATACTCGATATAAGCATTATATCGATTTACAGCATTTGTATAAACTACATCTAAGCGTTGGGCACATTTGTCTACTTCGGGCATGGTAACATCATTGATAATGATAGGATTACATAGTGTGGTAGGTTTTTCACAGCTGTCGCCAGTAATCCGGATATTACTGATAAGGCTCGCACAACCCACCTTACCTACGGTAAGCTTATATATTCCTGGCTGGCTTACAGTAATGGTATTTCCCATAGCATTAAAAGTGGGATCACCTTGGCGAGTCCATACATAAGGTCCGTAACCAGACACAGTAGTTGCAGTAAGTACTACTGCACTTGCAGGTACTGCATCAAGACAGATGAACCGTGAACTTGGATGAATTTTAGGCGCATCACTTTGAGGTTCCTCAACCCTAGTGCTTCCAGAAACTTGACAACCATTGGCATCGGTAAGGGTATACCCATAGGTACCCGGGCTTAATCCTCCCCTAAAGAACCCTGCCACTACACCATCTCGCCAGCTAATTTGAGCAGTACCCATACCCCCTGCATAAGTTACCTGTACGTTTCCATCACTACCTCCATAACATGAGACAGAAGTAGCGGTTGCTTGGGTGCTCAAACTAGCAGTTGGGCCAGTAATAGACACAGAGATATCCCTTATACAAACACCATCTGTAGCTGTTAAAGTATAGGTACCTGATGTAGGTATGGTGAGCAAGTCTTCAGAGACCGCATCTCTTATTGTTTGATTGGGGTAAGTCCATTTAAAATCCAAGGGACGCTTAGGAGTACCTGTTACACTAATATCAATGTACGCGTCATGGGCATCAAAACAAGAAAAATGCTGTGCCTTGTTCAGTGCCAAGTTAAAGTTACATTGGTCCTTATCGCATCCAGCCGTTTTTACAGGTATTTGTATAGACCTGTACAATGTTCCACAAGAAGGAACCTTAATTTTCACCCATTGGGTACCCGCACAAAGCTGTGAAGCGCTAGGCCCTGTTTGTCCATTGGACCACAGATAAGTTATTCCTGTATTAGGAGTAACGTTAACCACAGCAGAACCATTACAGAGATTATTATCTGCACATGAAGCCGTGACCACATGAGACACTGTACGACCACAACTGGATATTGTAAAGATAACAGAGTCTCTGCATTTGCTTGTACTTGCATCTATGACAGCCACTTTATAGGTACCGTTAGGCAGATTCGGAACTTCGCTTCTCGTCTCTCCCGCATTGGGACTCCACAAGTAGGTATACGGCAATTGTCCCCCTGTTACTTCTATGCTGGCTTTGCTGTCTTCTATCAATGCCTCAGCTTTGAAGCCCAAACATGATTTGCTATAGTCTAAGGTATCCTTACCTGTACATCCAGATTGGTCCGTTACTATAACAGTGTATATACCAAATTCAGGAAGATTGATTTTCTGGGAGGCGGGCCCATGCTCCCAAGTATAGGTATAAGGAGCATTGCCTCCACTTACAGCCAAGGAGGCTGTTTGCCCAACAATGCTATGAGTTACCTTTATTGAGCTGCCGATATACTCTATATGTACAGGTAAGCCCGAAACACAATCAGGGTTCTCATTATCCGTAACTACGACCGTATAGTCACCAGGTGGCAAACCAGTCACCTTGGCTGTATTAGCATTATTATAGGACCATTTGTAGTTATAGCTGCCACTACCACCACTTACAAATACTTCTGCACTAGGCACTGCATTACCGCCACAAGCTACTTCTTCTTTGAGCACCCATAGGTTTAGACAACTTGGTGTAAGTTTAGTGATGGACTTGGAGTCGCTACAACCTGCAGCATCGGTAACCTTCACCGTATAGGTTTGTCCTATAGCTAGTGTTCTTAAGGAATTCACATTACCATCAGACCATAGATATGAATAGGGCTGCGTACCTCCTGTACCTGTTGCCAAAGCTTGGTCCCCTATAGGTATTACATCCGCTTTTAGCGCTGTAGTAGCCAGCTGCACGGTGGTTTGACTGGCCCTGTTACAATTGGCAGCTTGCAAGTATACGGTATAATTACCTGGAGCTAACCCAGTAATAGGACTCGTCACTACTTGATCGTTCATATATAATGTATAACTACTTGCACCCGTAACAGCTACATCAATTCGACCGGTCGGATTAGAACCACAAGCTACCGATGTAGGGGTAAGTACTAGGTTACACCCGTTTGTATTTGTATTGGTAATGGTTTTGGTCTTGCTACACCCTCTACTATCTGTAACGGTAACGTCAAGAGACTGTCCTACCAAAAGTATGTGAGTATTGCCTACGGTACCGTCAGACCATGTATATGTAAGGGGGGCTGTGCCTCCCGTTGCCGTTACTGTATAAAGCGTATTGACCGATGATTCCGTGATGAGTATAGGTGCTGGCTGATTGATGGTAAAGCTCTTGCTATAAGGGTTATTGCTGTTACATCCTGGAATTTTTATCTGAAGATTGTAGGTACCTGCGGCCAAACCTATGGTTTTATATCGATCTACAATAACACCTATATTAGGTGTGCTGATCCATGTAATAGTAGGAGGATCACTAATGGTACAAGTACATACTGCAGCAGGTACTGGACCACTTTTGGTCACACTGCCTGGGTAACATAATCCTATGTCGGAAATCACCCCATCGGCATTTACTGTAATTTGGCCATTAGCTTGTACATTGAACTTGGCGCATGAAGGACTTGATGGCCCCTGTATAGTACCATTGAGCATCAGGCTCTTGGTATCCCAATAGCTCCCCTTTTGCATGCTAATTTTAGCACTGCCGTTTACTATAGTTTGTTGACCCACCGTAATCTTTCCATAATTGCTAACAGCATCTGGTATCAAGGGGTTATTGGAAGGAGAAATCGTAATATTCCCAGTAACATTAAGGGTACAAAAGTTTCTAAAGCCACTATTGGTATTCACATTCAAATCTTGTGCTACTGTCATGGTACCATAATTGTCCACATTATTGTAAATATTAAAACTGCCTTGGATCTGCACAATCCCATTATTAATCAAATATCCCTGAGTAGCGTTGATATTAGCAGTGCTGTTGACGATTATAGTACCAAAGTTTTCCAAACGCCCATTATATCCTGTGGCATTAAAAGTAATGGTACCATAGTTGTACATTTCAGAATTCGCAATATTATTGAGCGTATTAAAGTTTACATTGGCTCCCGACAGTACAGTGATCTTACAGGAAAGGATATTGCCATTAAAGTTGATGTTTTGTGGCGCTGCTGTGACACAGAACACTATATGACCGCCACCGTTAAATGTGATGTTCTGATTAAAGTTGGCCACCTGTACACATACTATCTCTTCTTCACTCACCTCAAATGCCGTATTAGTCGTAACGGTACGAGTACAACCAATATTGGCACAGGTATACGGAGAGGGCATTGGCGCCCTACAGAAACCTGTTTGCTCCTGTCCATCAGGGCCATAGGTAGTAATCTGCACAGTACCGTCCTTGCCCCCAGGACAGGTAACGTCAGTAGTGCTAATGACTGTTGTACAGGGCGCTTGAGCGTATCCCCAAACTGCCGTAAAAGTCCATATTAAGACAAATACTTTTGAAAAATGATGCGGTATATCTTTAAAAAATTTCATAACCCTTGAGATTTGATGATTTCTTTATTTCTTAGAACTTCCAAACTTTACAGCAGCTTTGCATTGTCCCATCACATAAGAGCTATTACCATCCAAGGTAACTGTACTCATCTCTCCTGTATTGGTATTCCTAAACTGGACGTCTATGGTGAAGGTAGTACTCACACAACCCTCTGTCGTGCATTTCTTCATCTTGATATTGCTAAAGTTGACTATTTTGGTAAAATCTACAGTAGTTCCACTAGGAGGGATCAGCTCTATGAGCCTAGATCCTGTAACGGTTTGTCCATTTTGTTTTACTTCATAAGCAATCGTACCCACAAGTTTTCCCGCAACGATGCTAGAAGACCATTTATAACTCAGATCCGCGTTTGGTATTTCGTAGCCTTGTTCTGGTTCTCCATTTTCAAAAGCATCTTTGTTTTCCAGTTGTCTAATGGAAGCATTGTACATTCCTTGTCCTATCAGTTCTACGGCATTGGCATTTACTAAATGATTAGGCTTATCTGGAGAATGAGTCCTAAGTGCATTGAGCAACTTGAGTACTTGTATAGACTTATTAGAGGGCAAACAACGCATGGGAATCTCACATGGATCCAGCGCTACTGAACTCATACCGCTTATAGGCACCTTGATGGTAGCGAAACCTACCTTAACTTTACCATTGAATTTAAAAAGTTTACCTGCAAGAGCGGGACTCGAAGTTGCTACTATTTCCATACAACAGAGATCTGTGATCTGAGAAAAATTATATGGACTACTTGTAGGTATAGTGAGTATTATGTGTGGTGAAGCAGGCACTCCTCCACCCTCTTCCAACAATTTTATACTCAAAGATTTGCCATCTGAAGAAAGGACACTTGTATACTGAATTCTGTTTGAAGAAAGTGTAGCATTTCCACTTACATAGGCCCTTTCCAACAAAGGTGTAAACGAAGTTACCCCCTGAGCAGGTGGGCAACTTAAGTCAGCACTTGCTAGTGCCAGTTTATTTTTTCGAGCCATATCACCCAAAAAGTGCTCCAAATCCCAAACCAAAGGACATACCCCACATTCATCATATACCTTTCTTGTATTTTCAGCTCTGAGCTCTTCTTCAAAGGCTTGTACGTCGTCTGCACAGCGCACAGGCACATATTCAATTTCAATGGCATTCACACGCACAGTATCAAAACACTTGCCTTCACTACTTGTGCCAAGACTACCACCCAAGGCCGGTTCCTGCCAAAAACGCTTTGTCTTTTTGGCATACCACTGATCGAAATAATAACTACAATATTGCGCAGGATCGGCTACTGCCACATAGGGCTGTTCGTAAGAATAAGTGTAGGGGCCTGGCTGACAGTTGATCAATGGATCCCACCAATTTTGACATGTCCTGTATCTGGTTACTGATATTTCTTTTTCGACTAGATCTGAGAAACCATATGCTGTAGGATCATAGTTGGCGTTGCCGATACATCCATTATAGTAAATTTCACGAATTGCCTTCCTTTGCGAGTTTCTGCGTACAATCTCTTGTTTGAGAGATGCATATAGTGTTTTAAACGTCTGCCACTCTTTGTCTGAATCTATCTTCGTATCAGAACAACCCAAGGCGCAACTTTTGCTGGTAGGACAATTGACAGCTTTGTTGGTCAAGGTCCAGATATCCAGTATTTGCCCAGAGGAGCCCTTCTGGAACTTTTTGAGCCTCCATGTCATGATAAGAGAGTCTATTTTCCTACCACTGTTGAAATAAGGATCCAGAGCTACTGGGTTGAATTTTTCCACAGCCCTATTCATCAGCTGGTTGTCCTCCGCAGTTTGTAAGTTGTAAGTATTGTTCCATTTCTGATCAAACTTTACACTGGCCATATTTTCAATACAAGCTTGATAATATGGATATTCTGGGTGATAAACCACCAAAGAGCGAGCCCAACTATCTTTCCAATATTTGGTCGTAAAGTCTGACACCAACTTGAGGTTTTCAGGATAGATGTAGGGAGCTCTATTAGCTTCCCGTACAATTTTGGAAGGATCCAATACCTCTGGGCTATACTCTACAATGCCAGACCCATTAACCCGTTCTTTGACAGGTATGATGGACCTCGTACTGTCTTCATTGAGGTATAAAGGTAAAGCTACCCCATAAACCATTAAGTACGGTTTACGCCACGAGGGAGCAACCACCCCCTTTCCTGGAATCTCCCTACGAGGGAGATAATTTACAGTTTTATAGATCGAAAGTCTATGTACCTGGGGATTGAACTTTCCAAAATCAAAATCCGTAGTTTCGTCATTTCCTCCATTAGCACCGGTAGTTAAGCTGGGCACTTGAGTTCCCGTGCTCACTTCTACCATACCATCTGTTATAGCAATGGCACCATCTCCTGTACCCGTTTTAAAAGATTTCTCATAGATTTCACCATATTGCCCCATTGGAGACATATCTTTAAGCATCAGCTCTAGAGCCATGCTACATTCATTCCACTTCGTATCGCAGTATTCCACACATGCTTGGTCCCTAAGCCTATTGTATTCTTCTTCCAAAGGAGTCGGGTTATGCCTAGCCGCCCACTGCGCATAAGTCCCCACCTCTTGGGTAAATTTATCCTTACATTGCTCACAACTAAGACCACACCAATTAGGGTCTGCTTTGGCCATTTCATCATCTATAAAATCCTTTAATTTCTTGACACAAGGTTTACTCAAATAGTCCTTTGTATACTGCTCCAGTTTTACTTCATTAATCTTGAGCTTTTTAGACAAAAGGTATGTACCTCCCTCCTGTATGGTACCGTCAAACATATTGGCGTTGCTATCTACGGCATTACAACCGCTCGTTTGCTTCCTAAAGGAAAAAGAAGGGACCTTGGAGAGGTTGTTGGCACAAGGTTTTTCCTTAAAAGAAGTCTCTATGTCCACCACGCAGCCATAACAGATGTCAGGACATACTGTTGGCCTATAGAAACCTGAAGTAACCTTGTAGTCTAATTTGTATTTGTTACCCCCTATGATGGCCAAAGATTTGGAAAACTCATACCCTTTGCCATCCGGTGTTTTTTTATTGGGACTTTTGTCTGATTGATCCCCCAACAAATCGGAGGTAATCGTTTCCTGCGCAACGTTGCTATTCAGTTTTTTGAGCTGACTTGGCCCTTCTCCAGCCAGTGAGGTGGCTATCGTTCTGCCCTGCATATCTATATAAGATACTGTGTATTGACCATTGGGATCACGCACCAGATTTTTTTGATAATGCATGGCATTGCCAACATCATTCCCAAAGAGTCGATACAACTCTTCTTGGGTAGGTGTACCATAGAACATTTGTGTTTCATGACCGCTCCCCAGTTTCATAGAAGCACCAGGAGTGGTCACAGCGGCCACCCTGTTAGTAGGATCGGGCATGTAAGTAGTTTGAGAAAAGGGATAACCACCCGCATTTGGAATTGCATTGCGATTGATGATTTTATCTGCTTCCCCACCTACTTGGCTTTCCCCAAAAGGGTTGTTGGAAGAATAATACTGGGCAGCACCAGATTGCGTGCTTTTCATGGCATCAGTAGGGCTGGTACAATCATTAGGACTTTGATCCAAGTCAAAGTTGCTTCTATTGTAAGCGTCTTCATCCCCATTCTGTGAAAACCTCTCCCTATATTTTAAAGACGAAGAGAGTGTTGGCACGGGAAGTGTGTTAATTACAGGCCTACCTTGATGGTCATAGATGATATCACCCACCAAGGTCTTTTTTTCAGTATTGAGCCTAATGGCTTCTTGACGCTTGCGTAAAGTACCATCTGCAAATGAAACAGCTGCTTTGTTTTTACCCCCTTCCGCATAACTGACCATATACTGCCAGTTCTTTTTATCTTCAAATCCAGGAATTTTTATTCTATGTGCTGCAGCGATGTCACTAAGCACCTGTTTATCATCGCTTGCGGTCCACGCTGTATAACGCTCTACTTTATTTCCACCAACTATCGCATAATAAACAGCCCTAACTCTACAGATCAAATATCCCTTTTCATATACCAAAGGAATATCGTATTGGGACTTCTCGGTACTAATTCTGGAGCTATTGTTTTTTAAATAATTTGTACCCAATGGTATTTTGCTGAGGTCTGTGGTTTCTACAGGTTTATGATTTTGATCAACACTCAAATGGCTTTCCACAGGAGCCCATTCCAACTCATAGTATTCCACATTAGGCAAAACAGTCCAAGATACTCCCAATTGGTTATTCATTACGTCAGGAGCAGTGACAGTTAAACCGCTTACAGTTCCGCTAGGCTGATAATAACGTTCTGCCACTATCTCTAACACCAATTTACTGGCAGCATTCACTCCACTCACAGCCCCTAAAGTAACTTTGACTTGGTAAGCCGCCCCCAAATCCACATAGCTAGCTTGCGTATAGCTTCCTACGGCTGCATAGGTTACAGACAACATAGCGACCTGCTGCCGAGCTTGCATGGCTCCCGATTCCCATATATAGTAATCTATTGTAACAGGTACTTGGGTAGGGGTGCCTACCGCAATACCTGCTGTCTTTTTAGGGTCTATCATCAAAGATACCCGACTATTTACTTTATAGTTAGTATAGTTATATGCGCCTCCATATTCCGAATAGAATCTATCGGAAACAGTTTTGGACTGCCCAGCAACTATGGCACCTGCTACCAAGCTATCTTTGGCATGTTCAACCTTGCCCCATCCGTGCAGATATAGCACACAAGACAACCAAAAAATTAGCCTATAAATCTTTCTTGTATTTTTCATTTCCAAGTATTTTAGTATGTCCCTATTTTATTTTTCAGCTTGGTGTGTTCTGCTTTCCTTAATGGTATATACACCTCGTTCTGTCTCCTTCTTCACACGAACAAGGATACCTTCCTTGTCATATTCATAAAAGGTCGCATAATTGTTTTCATCCAATTCGGCTACTAGTTTTTGAGTGAGGGGATCATAGACAAAGGACTTCATTTCCCCTTCTAAGGGATGGATTCTAATGTCATCGTAATACACATTGGCAGCGCCATCATTAACTAATGTAATGGTGATATTGCCAGCATCCTGAGGAACCTCAAACTCCTCTTCTATCTGTTGCCAACCATCTATGATCTTGCCTTTGGCTCTATAGGTCTTCTTCTGTAGGGTATTACCATTGAACCCTATCTGTATGCCTGCTTTTTCATAAGTATCGACCGCATTTCCACCGGCGACATCCTCGCTTACCCAAGCACCTAATACATAGCGCGTGCTACGCGTGGGGGCAAATGATTCTATACAACCCTCACAATCATAAGTATCAAACTTGATGGGAAATGGAAGACCAAACTCTGAGGTATTATGACTAAGGTTAGCGTTAGCATTGTAGGCTCCTTGACAATTATTGCTACACGAAGCCAATGCTACAAAAGTACCTTCTACACCTCCACCCAGGATGGACGCAATACCCTTCTGTGCAGAAGTAAGTGTAATGGTCCATTCTCCACCAGACGAAATAGCCCGTTGGAAATATTCCTTTCCTCCAGTCGATGAATGACTATATAGTTGTACATGTTCACTAGATAATACTGTCGTGCCTTTGACTACCAAAGTACTCCCATCAGATCCTTTTGTGATTGAAGTAATCGTAGGAGCTACGCTGCTATAGTTACTTTTGGCAGTGGTGCTTAAGGACAAATTTATGGGCTTATCCACTGCATCGGTGACGGGGGCTTTATAGATATTCATAGCTATGAAGTTATTCCTGGTGTTTTCGAGCTTTACATGACCCTTCAAATTGGCGGTAAATATATTGGCTGTAAGTGCCTCGTCACTCCCATCATTTCCTATCAAATTGTTAAAAGATTTATTTATCCGCACACCATAACCTTTGTTAGCACCATTTGCTATGCCATCTTGACCAAAGATGTTATAGGACACCCAGTTTAGCTCAGAGGAACCACCTTCTATGTAAACACCATCTCCCGCATTGCCCCCTATCCTATTGCGTTTGGTACTTGCATAGTTACCATCGTGGGTTTGTGGCCCAACAGTTATATAACGGCAGCTGTCTCCTATGGCGATCCCATGAACTTTATTGGAAATGGCTACATTACCATAAGAATTCACACCTACCATATTCCTTTCTATCTTTACCCTTTGCGTCCTTCTGAGGCTTATGCCTGTTCTGTTAAATCCGATATAATTAGCAGCATAGGTGATGTTCACTCCAGATTCTACTACGTCAGCCCCAATATAGATTCTGGTACAATCAAACAGGTTGATCCCGTCTCCCATATTGGCCTGTCTATCATAGTCCCATCCATTACCTACATTGAGTGTACCCGTATGATCAGTTCCTATTCTATTCCCGGAAATCACTACCGAATCCGTGCTTCCAAGTTGAATACCGTTCACTCTGTTACCCGATATGACATTATTTAAAATCCTAATATTATTGCACCTAGAGCTATAAAGACTGGGATCTGTATCCTGTACCCCACCGATATAACTCAATAATTCTGTAGATGCCCCTCCATAGTATTTATGCAAAGTCCCAGCGGTAACAATGCCATTCATATTAGCTACTCTGGTGCTGCCATTATCATGTACCCCTATCTTGTTGTTGCGTATGGTAATGTTGGTGGAGTTGATTAGGTAAATTCCATTGGTATACATGTTACCGATCACAGTGGATTCATTAGTACCACTCCCACCTACGATAATCTGGTTGCATCTGGACAGAAAGATACCGTCCATCCCGTTCATCTTGTTATAACTGTGGCCAACCCCCGTAGGCTGATCTTGTATGGGAAATGCCGAAAGTGCGGCTGGCAACACTCCAATATAGTTTGCATTAAATTGCACATTCCTGCATCTATACAAAAACACCCCTTTCTTCCAAAAACCTACCACCACATTGGCCTCATTTTGACCAGTCCCTCCAAATACAATATTTGAAGACTTATAAATCGAAATTCGATCATGGGTATAACTTCTCGAAAAAGTCTTATTCTTATATAGGTGATAGCTAAAAACACAACCTTTAAAGTTTACCTTATTGACACTTTTAATCAAGATGGACATATCGTCTTCATAGGTACCGATATTAAAAATATTGCAATCCACAAAAGTCATGTTGTTCCTGATCACGTTCTTGTTGTCATTGGATGAGATATAACCTGTGTTATATAAAATCCCCTTCAGCGTCAAACTCTTGGAGGTATCTCTTTGGAGCAGCAGCAATTGTGCTACAGGGAAGTACTTTTTATAATTCACCAGCTCACTTCCATCTATGATGAGAGGTTGTGTGATATTGCGCGAAGCCACCAGAATACGTCCATAGCTAAAGCTTGGAATACGCAGCACAATCCTATCCACTGCAGTCGTGGCATTTGCTTGATCTATGGCAGCATCGAGGCCACTGGCTGTACTTACTACAATGTCTGCGGCATGCAACGAAATACCCATCATGCAACACAGTAAAAACAAAACCTTATTTCTAAATTTTTTCATATGGCTTCTATTTTCGTTAAACTTTTGGGTCATTTGACTACTACTTCAGGTATGGTTTTAACAGGCTTCATTGGACATGTGGTAATCTGCTTGGTCAAAGCTGCCGTGGATCCACTAGGTACCACAATACTGTACTTGCCAGAATGGGAAGTTGCATTAGTAATGCTAGGACCCGAACTACGCGATGTGTACTGATAAATTGTCCCATAGGAACCAGGAGTGGCTGTTGGGCTAGGGCTACTATTGATTGCTTTTTTAAAGTTGAAATGGTTGTCTTCGCAATTCTCGACTTCATAGGCCTCGAAATTGTCAAATGCCATACCAGCCAAAGGTGTATTGGTGGCTATTGCAGTAGGCAAAGTCTGTCCATATCCATATAGTGATGAAGAGGCACGTCCTAAAAAATCAACGGTTTGCAGTGCTTCCCCATGCCCATTGCGCATATTTACAGAAGAGGTAAAGTTCCATTTATAATTATAGTTAACCGGGTCCCAACGTTTTTTGGTGGTATTGTACAACCAGAAAGGAGCGAAATCCTGATAGATGCCATCCTTGGAGAGATCCAGATTTTGGTTGAGACTACTTTGTGTACGTTCGGTAACGTATACATAAGTTGCTTCTGGATAATATGCCAAATGCAATGTGCGTAGTAACGGATTTTTACCTACGGTCATATCGCACATACATTCGCGTGACCAGTTATTTGCATAGGTAAGGCTTCCTACATTCAGGACATTTTCAAAGGCAATCTGTTCACCGTTTATTTGTGGTATAGACATAGTCGTCACTTGACCCATCTTCAGATCTAGCTGGTTCTTTTTGCCAGAACCAATAACTTTCACATAGGCAATTTCACCTGTTACCTCATTATTCTCGTCGTCATAAACGGCTTTTATATAAGATCCCATGCCGTATTCCACGACTGTAGCCCTCTTCAAATCATCACCAGACCCGAGCAGTAGTTCATCTCCTTCATTAAACACGTCACGCGACAAGCTAGGAGTCATATCTATCCCTTCATAAACCCTCCCAATATTTTGATAAGAAGCCTCCATCCCATCATAAGCCCAATAAGCTGGATAAGAAAAGTTAAAATATGAGTCATCGTACTGATTCTGCAGTCGAGACAGCAATGCCTCGCCAGTATGGGGATCGAAGATTTCGTTGTTTACCGTAGTGACCGAGCCTTGTTCGTTCTGAGTGATGCTTTCTATGATTCCCGACCTGCGTATTACCTTAGTGGCAACTGCCGAGTTAAACTCCGTATGCTCATGATCAAAACTTGGGTATACTGCGGGAATAAGAATTGGAAAAATGATGATGAAACAATCCAAGTTGATCAGTGCCCCAGCAGAAGTAAGATCGCTTACATTGCTCCTAAAGTCATACACCATGTCATAGTCTACACCCATGAGCTGTTTTGTGTACCTGTGTGATCCTGCCTGAGGCGTCTTATTCAAAGTAACCACTTCATTGTCCAACCGATTAAAGGTATAGTCAACTGTTTGAGCGCCTATCTGCAGTGGTATTTTTGTTTGCTTTTGCCGATATTTATATTCCGTGGCAGACACGTATGCTTTACTGCCCTGAGCATACATATATACCCCTTTTGTTTTTCCATGCATATCATTGGTCTCCACATAATAGCCTTGCGACACGGTCATGATATCATCTGCCGAAATCTTTAAGAAGGAAATGGAAAAAGACCCCGGGCTTAACCTAATTTGAGAAATAGGTGTTTTTTGAGTAAAGACCGGAAAATCTTTTGCCGTATAGAACTCATTAACAATATAGCCTGTGGCATTGGATTTTACGTTGGCATACTGCAACGGACGCACAGTGACCTTTGAATAACCAACAGAAGGCGCTGGGAAAAAACTCTCCCCAAAGGGTTCTTCGTGATAATAGGTTTCTGACGGGGCTAGTACTTTATCGATTTTATAAAATACTGGTTGGCGGAACGGATTTTCTTCCCCTCCCACAAAAGGCTCATACGCAGCAACCCCACTACTGATTACAGTTTGATTATCAGCAGCCCAGGTAGTGTACTCATACTCTTGACCGTAGGCAAATGATTCCTCATTCTCAGTCATCCCTGCCCAGCTATCATCGAGCGTGATACGCTTGACCCTATGTCCTCCTCCTATTTTTTTACTTATGGGATTATATAACCTTATAAATGAATGTCCAGTACCGTCAAAAAAACAACCTGCTTGTCCATTTACCATCAATTGGTTTTCTCCATTTACTGTAGTATTGATGGTATTAGCTGTATTTTCTAAATCTGCAAACCCAAAGAGCTGCTTAACTACCGCCAAAAAGTCATTCTGTCCTATTTCTGGCTGATCATAGACTTCCCTTGGCATATATATCCTTGCAAATTGTACTGCGGCTTTGGTAATCGGAGTAGCATTATTACCTGTCTCTTCTGTGAGGCCCACTTCGTTCATTTTCACATATCCAATGATTTGGCCATTCTCTCTTTTGAAACCACAGTTTTCCTTTTTAAAAGTAAAGTACCCTGGCACTGATTCTTTGGCTTCTGGTTCTCCCTTTTTCACATTCACGCTGAAGTTAAAATACACCAAAGTATCCTCACCAAAAAACAGGTTTTTGAGCTGCTCTTGCCCTGCGGGGGTATCTATGGAACTGTTAAGGCGATCTTTATACAACTGGGTGTTAGGCACTTCAAAAAACAGATAACTGTTGAGACCATTGCTTCCGTACAACTGTTGGGACCTCGTGCCATCATGCGTATGAGCCGCCGCAAGGACCTTAAACATTTGCATGGCTCGTTTGTCCTGCACATAAGCATAATCATCCGCTTCATATTGTACTTTAATGACCCCACCGGTAGGCAGCTGTATCTGCTCCATTGTCCATGCTGCTGAGTATTGATTGGCCAAAGTAGTGTCTTGGATCACATAAGGGAAATCAGCATTGGTAAGCATTGCTTTATTTTCTTTGTAATTACCCCATCTGTCATTACTACTAAGGGCGTAATCATAGTTTCTTTCCAAGCTGTAACTAAATATGTAAGGATTGAACGCGCCCTTTTTTGATCTATCATAGGTAAAGTACAGTCTTTTCAAAGTAAGCTTACCTTTGTTGGGATTATGGTCAGCATCATACTTACTATTAGGAGTATTGTGACATAGACTGTAATCGTATACAAAGTGTACCGTCTTTATGGCTACAGCTGCTTGGTCTTTGAGCCTGTTGGCTTTATCGTAAAGCTTGATAGAGTCGAGCTTATATAGACTATGGTCGCCCATACCTCCCGTCTCGTTGGCAACATCATATCCGTCTAATCTCTTGGCTATATAAAACTCGGCAATTTGCGTAGCTGTCTCTATGGAGTGTGTATACCATATTTCTTTTTCGCCATAGATGATGCTCCCCTTATCATCATTAGGATCGTTTTTAAGAAAATTATTAAAGGATGCTTTTTTCTCACCATAAGGTGTCCTCCACTTGTATGCATTTATAGCTTTTGTATGATTGATTTTTACATAAGCTCCCAAGTCTCCATCGCTAGGGCCCTCGACCTCATCAACATCTTTGTAATCAGAGGAAAGTACTGCGGAAAGTAAAAAAGAATGAGCATAGGCAGGAGTGGATGTTTTACTATAAAAATGATCTATGCCCTTGTTATTTTTTGCTGTCTCATCTCGCCCTGGAGTGTATGAGACTATGCCATTGGTCTCATCAGCGCTGTTACCACTGACATTAAATGTAAGCTCTTCATGTTTATTATTGTACACCGGCACCCCAAACACATACTTTTTGCCATCCTTCTTCACTACTGAGACTTCAGAGATGTGATGTTCTGGCTTCTGTGTCCGAGACGTAAGTGTGTGGTGCGAAGCTACACCAAAAGCATTTCTGTCATACGCAGGGATCTCTTCCAAAACCCCAGCCTTGGATGCCTCTTTGGCATTTAAAAAGTAGAAAAGATCCCCTCTAATGGCTCTCTTATTTCGTTTATTGCTATGGCTGTTGGGCAATACCACATCCACCTTGTTCTTAATGTTCACACCCACATAGGGTTCACCCTCATCCAAACTCGCTGTCGGAGTTATGGCTTCACTTTTGGCAATCTGCAAACTGGTTGCCTGAAATCCGCCCAAGTCATTGCCAAACCAAGAATACTCAGGATCCACAACCAACTCTGCGGTGTTCTTAAAGTAATAAGGCTCAAAAGCCGAACCTGAGGTCTCTGCCCTAAATTTATAATCCGCATCAATAGCCGTATTCCAACGTCCTGACTCATTGTGGTCTGCACTCCCTTTGATGTCAATCCCTCCATGTACCGATACCCCTAAGGCAATTTCCGGCCCTGTGATGTCTATGGCATAACTGGGACTATGCGTAATCGGATCACTTACAATCCCAACATCTCCTCTATGGGCACGAAAAGATCCATTACAACCATGTGCATCTACATTAAACACATCATAAGTAAAATTGGTAAGGGGAAGATTCTTCATGTCTTGCGTATAAGAACCATCTTTTTCCCTATTGATGTCATACAGTGTATTAGCCCCACCAGCTTTATGTGCATACAAATACCCGTATGCATCGAGCTTTCTTATGGTATCTTCCAGGCGCTGCTCCGAGTAGTACCCTTTAGCACCCCACATAATATCTACACCATACGCAGCGGTACCAAAATCTATGGCACCACTGCCACTTATGTTACGCATAGGCATACTGATTTGTGGCGTATAGGTTGGTGTACCAAAGGTAATGCGTGTATTGCTCGACATGGAGTTGTACATATGAGTACCTATTTTCTGCGAAAAGCTAAATTGCTTCAAACCTGCACGGCTGTTGTAGCTCAATCCCAGTTTAGCCCCCATAATGGATGACCTCTCTGATTCGAATGATTTCCACTCAAAACATGATTGTAGGCTTACATCAAGCCCTTTCTCTGAATTGGCACTGGCATTGATGCCTAATTTAAAGTTGGGAGAACCCTTGGATTTTTGCCCTGCAGTAAGGCCTGCCGAGATGGAAGTCTCTGTCCCAAAGCCAGTATAGGTATTATAAAAGGCACCTTTGCCCAAACCAATTTGGAAGCGAGACGCTTCTCCCAAGTCAAAGCCGAAAATCTCTGGCTTCACAGACACCCCTACTCCAAATGTTTGATTGGGTTTGACGCTATAATGTTTAGCCACTTTATCCCCACTGAAATCATCGGGTAGCCCCCTCAGGTTGCGGGTGACCGCCCCAGTATTGAGCGACCAGCCCAACCCTACCCAGCTGGCTTCTTCCTCTGGTGTAATGTTGGCGCTATAGGCCAAATTCAAGGGATAACCTCCCACATCCATCAAAGGTATATTATACTTAAAGTCTCCCGTAAACAAATCAACCATATCACTAGTGGTGGCTGGCGTAAATGACTGCATCTCTGGCTGTGAAGGACCAGATGTAAGGGCAAACGTTTGTAAGGGCAATAAAATTGAGCAGCAGTAACTCAACAACCACAATGGAGCGACGCCATGACGTATGGCTCCCGATCTAAAAATTTTCATTGTACTTAATTTTAGGTGAATAATCTAGTATCTTTTTTAAAAAATAGGCCTTTACATTGGCTTCTGGAGTATTCCAGAGCAACTCTGCATGTACAAAACCATTCTCGTCCCACTTTTGAGGTCTTTTATAAATCAAATAGTAGCGTTTCTGACCGCTCAATCCATACTCCAAATGAATGAATGATTTATGTAAAGTATCTTTCCCGGCTATGAATAAGGGATCGTAGTTTTCATACTCGAGGCCACCCGTATTACCTACGGTACTTACAAGCTGTTTGGTAGAGGTGATTTTGGGGGTAATGTCTAAGCACAACATGAGATCTTCTGCTTTTAAAGCATAGAGTTCCTTGATCTTTTGTGCTTGATATTCCGACGAGCGCAATGACGTCAATACATCGTACATGGTAGGCCGATAAAAAACGCTGCACTCTTGATCTTTCACGTTTTTCGCAAAAACATGACCGTTATGAGGATCCTTTACCCAATTCAGATAGGACTCAACAGTAAGGGAGTCTGGCAAAACAACCGACTCTGGGCTCAGTTTCACGGAAAGATCTAAATCTTTTTCTTTTTTTTGATTGTTACCCACTTGGGTACATCCTAAAAAAGCAACCATAGCCATAGTGTACACAGAAATGTACCCCACGAAAGGCAAACTAATTCCACGCATAGGAAAACGTTAAAAAATAGAACAACAAAAAAAATGGAACTGTTAAAAATCAAGAACGTGCATTACCGCTATACTTCTGTCTCTGTTCTTGGGTCTCTAAATTCCGTCAGTTTATATATATTCGCCACACTTTATCTAAATGTAACTAAAAAGGTAGTTCGCAACGCCTCAGCTTTATCTAAATTACAGATACTAAAATAGTAAAAATAAAATGTATTAAAAAATATTATTATAACTTATTTTAAATATTAGAGTAATACATTAAAAACAACTACAATACATTTTATTACATATATAAAAAAAATAAATATAAAGGAATAAAAAAATATAGACGATTTATTAAATAGAAATAACTGTTAATCAAATTATTAATAAATAACAAAACCATAATCGTATCATAACAAACAACAAATACATCATTTTACGAAAACTTATCACTCTATATAATAATACAACAAGGACCATTACACATACCACAACCCAACGATGATGATGCAATTTTAAACACATTAAGCAACAAATTAGACTTGAGATGCCAGATGTCAGATATTAGACATTAGAGATCAGACGCTAGACTTCTACACACTCCAAACTCTAACGTCTGACCTCTAAACTCTCGACTCTAAACTCTAAACTCTAACTACGCCGATACCGTAGCCATGATCACATCACTCCATGGGCCTACCTCGCCACGGGTGTTTTCCCAGCGCAGCCAGTAGTAGACCACCTTGCCCGCATCGGCACCGTTGAAATGCACCACATAAGGCGAAGCCGTGTCTGTAGCCAAATAACTGAGCTCTGCAGGATCGGCGGCAGGACTGCCGACCTTGCACCAGATCTGGCAACCACGCACCCCATCAGGCTTGGCACGACTGTTGGGCGTGTTTTCGTCAAAGAAATGGACCGTATGCTCCAAACGCTTGCTCGCATCCACCCTGCCTTGAGGTTTGGTGGTAGGCTGTGGCGCAGGGGTACGTGACGATGAAGGCTCCGAAAGCCTCAAAACCGTGCGGTCTTGAGTAGTCAGCGCACTCTGAGGAATATCACCGAAGATCGTCTTAAGGATATCCTGCATATCCTCATCAGCGCGCACCTTACTGTCCTTCACCGTCTTGGTAGCCAAGTCTGGATTTTGAGCAGCCGCATAAAACTTGTTCCAAGCCCCGAATCGAGTATTTAAAATACCCATGTTGGCATCAGACACCACAAGTCTCTTGGCGTTTTCTGGAAGCCCGAGATGTGTTACACAATTCTGATAATACGAATTTCTTTCTGCCTCCTTGGCAGGAAATGAACCTCTGTTTGGCATGATTTACTTTAATTAAAATTAAACATTATTTATTACACATATAAAACACAATATAAAAGACAGGACTTTCAACATAAAAATCACAACACACAATCCGAAAGTCATGACTTTTACCCCAAAAGTCACGAAGTACGACCCAAAAGTCATGACTTTCACACCAGAAGTCATGACCCACGACCCAAAAGTCACGACTTCCACACTAGAAGTCATGACCCACAACCCAAAAGTCACGACTTCCACACTAGAAGTCATGACCCACGACTCAGAAGTCACGACTTCCACACCAGAAGTCATGACCTACGACCCAAAAGTCACGACTTTCACACCAGAAGTCATGACCCGCAACCAAGAAGTCATGACCTACGACCCAGAAGTCACAACTTCCACACCAGAACTCGTAACTTCCAAGCCAAAAGTCTTGAAACCAGAAGCATAAGTCATGAAGAAAGCACAAGACTACACGAGTTCCAAAGCCCTAGTCACGTACAAAGCACAGGACTACAGCAAGAACAAGCCTCCCAAAGGGTAAGGGGCGGGGTTTAGCGCGCAGGAACAGAAATTAATGGGATTTCGCCTTTAGCGAAGTGGAGGATCTACATCTATAAACATAGTAAAAGGAGTTTGATATACATGATCATATCGATCTCTAGGATGCGGCGCTGGCGCCGACGGTGGTGAATAATGCTTCATTGTGTATTCCGATTATTAGTAAGTTAATAATGAATCAAATTTAGCAATCGAACAAATACATGTCAAGTTTTTTGGTAAAAATATTTTAATAAATGATTTTTAACTTACAACAAGTAAACACCTAATTCGATTAAAACAAAAGCAACATTGGGGAGTCCACCCGATCTTTCAGGATAAATAATTGGGGAATTTCTATAGAGGTGGCTTTTTGATTTGGAGATGGAGTGGTTGGATAATTATTCGAATTGGTGAATAAACAAATCTTATAGGCAATGAATCGCCTTCTATTGCTTAACTAATAATTCGACCATATCCCTATCAATAGTTATAATTTGATTTTCAGCAATGTTAAAAGAAGCTTTATTATACTCTATCACCTTCTCCTTTTTCCACCCATATATTCCAGAATTCGAATTGGGTAACAAGTCATTATTTTTTATATTCAGCATAATATAAGGTGTCAATGGGAACGAAACCGATTCAATCATATTGTATTCAACAGAATAAACATATGTCTTTTTGGATGACTTGAAGTTCATTGATGTATAATCGGTAAGAATAAAAGAACCCTCTTGTGCTATGACAAGGTCCATCGAACATTTTTCTGGAACCAAAAAAGGTAATCCTATAGGAGTTCTCATTGGAAATTTCAACTTTTTTGACTCTTCAGTCACTAACCTAAAGACGTTCATTAAATCGTCAGGCTTAGGCAAATTATCTTCAATCTTCAGATATTGCTGACGTACTTCTTCAATTATATCATTTGAAATGCCTTCCACATCATTTATCATATCAAATACTCCATTATTAAACTCTTTTGTAGTCTTTGCCTTTCTAAAATATGCCACCAACCCATATTCAAAAAAAAACTTCATCGTTTCTTGTTCAGGCAAAGGCCCCAATTGATCATTTGCAAGAAATTCAATAATCCATTCAATAATTATTTTAAAATGCTTATTAAACTTATCATCCCACTTTTTCCCCAATTCATCTTCAATAGATTTATGATCTATTTCTCCATTATCCCAATTAATTGTTGAATTCAAATCTTTTTCAAAAAATATTTTTTCTTCATGTTGTGGATTTCTAGGAGTAAACGATCCATTCTTTTTAAGATATAGATTATATCCATTTTCCGTTTTAAAACGACTTATATGAACTCTTGGCACATAATGATGTTTTCTTGGTACACTCATAACTTCATTTCCTATAACCTTGATCTCCAACTAGCTTCTGTCCTATAGAGTTTCCTCCGATTTCTACAAATTGATCTTTGCCATACAACAGTCGATTCAACACATCAGGTATAATTGAGCCCACTCTGGGACCCAAATTTACCGTACGTTCTCATACCCGAGTTTCACTGTGTGCTATTCACATTCAACCACTTCTTGGTTGTTCTTGGTATGAAGCAAGTCTCTTGGCAAGCTAAAAACTGATAGTAGTTCAATATAAATAGCCATAGATAACCTACAATATCATACGAAAAACCAATACCCTCTAAGGAACTGAACTATACGTACTACAGGGCAAAAGTACTTAAAAACAAAATAATTCTTTCAATTAGTAAAACCTATTGATACCCTCACTCGAAGCGAAGAAATCACCTATCAAACCCAAAAGCCCCGTTCACACGAGGCTTTTTTGATATGTTTTGAATGATGTATTGCGCTCAATTCCCTTCCCTGTGCCTGAGTCTTTCGTGAAAGAACTGGTTCTGCTCTTTGAGAAATTGGTTTTGTGCTTCGAGGAGTTTGATCTGTTTTTCATCGTAGGTTAGTTTAAAACTTTAGGAAAGCTTGTGCAAGCTATGTCGGCGGCAACTCTGCAGCCCAGAACCTCTTTTTTATGCCCACAAGATTCTATATCTTAGTAAAAAAGAAACAATGAAACTAAATGTAATCATCACGGGCGTTACGGGCATGGTAGGCGAAGGCGTATTGCATGAGTGTATCCACCACGATGCGGTGGCCTCTATTTTGATCCTGAGTCGCAAGCCTTCTGGCATGTCCCACCCTAAAATCAAAGAAATTATTCATAGTGATTTCTTCGACTTATCGGCCATAGAGGGACAACTGAGTGGCTATAATGCCTGCTTTTTCTGTTTAGGGGTATCCTCCATAGGCATGAAAGAACCTGAGTACTTCAAACTCAGCCATACGCTTACGCTACATGTAGCTACTACTTTGAGCAAATACAATCCAGAGATGGTCTTTTCTTATATTTCTGGTGCAGGTACCGACAGTACCGAGCAGGGCAAAAGTATGTGGGCAAGGGTAAAGGGCAAAACAGAGAACGACCTTATGAAGTTGCCCTTTAAAAAAGTCTACGCTTTCAGACCTGGCATGCTGCACCCCACCCCAGGCCTCAAAAACACCTTGAGCTACTATAAATACTTCGGATGGCTCTATTACATCATTAGACCGCTTGCGCCGGGAATGGCATCCACCTTGAAAGAACTTGGACTTGCCATGATCAATGCTGCGCTCATAGGCTATGAAAAACCCATTCTAGAGGTAAGAGATATAGTTGCGCTTTCTCAAAAGACGGCATAAGGCCGAGATATGGTGGTACATTTCAAGAATTCACAAACATTTTTGAAAGTCCTTTGGTTATAATCCATAAATTGTCAAAGGTTTCTATTCCCAAGATACGAATGAAATACATTTTTTTTACGGCTCTTACGCTTCTCTTGCTCTGCTCTCAAAACGCTCAAAAAGTAGAGGCGATTAACTTTACGCAGTTCCAAGCCCTGGCCGCCAAAAAGAAAAACGACACCTTGTATGTAGTGAACTTTTGGGCTACTTGGTGCAAGCCTTGCATAGAAGAGCTGCCTTATTTTGAACAAGTGCAGACGCAGTTCAAAAACCAGAAAGTCAAGGTGATCCTTGTGAGTGTGGACTTTGCTTCGGATCTAGAGCGGGTAAATACCTTTGTGAACAAAAAACAAGTAAAGAGCCCTGTATACTTGCTCAATGCGGGGAACCCTAACGACTGGATAGATAAGGTGGATCCTACATGGACGGGTGCTGTACCTGCCACGGTATGCTACAAATCAGGTAAAAAGGTCTTCTTTAAAGAAGGGGAATTCAGCCAAACAGAACTTGCATCTACAATTCAAACTCAAATAAATAAAAAATGAAAAAGCTAGTTTTATTCGCAGCTTCGGTCATGGTTGGCCTCACTGCATTCACCCTCGATCAAACACAAGGTTACAAAGTTGGCGACAAGGCCATCGATTTCAAACTCAAAAACATTGATGAAAAGTTCGTTTCACTGGCTGACTATCCCAATGCTAAAGGATATATAGTGGTGTTTACCTGCAACCATTGTCCTTTTGCAGTGAAGTACGAAGACCGAGTGAATGAACTGAATAAAAAATACGCATCTAAGGGCTATCCTGTAGTGGCGATCAACCCTAACGACCCAAGTCAACACCCAGAAGATGACTTTGCAAACATGCAAAAGCGTGCTTTAGACAAGGGATTCACGTTTCCATACTTAAACGACGACACTCAAACAATCGCCAAAACTTATGGAGCCATCAAGACTCCTCATGTGTATGTATTACAAAAAGAGAAATCAGACTTGGTGGTTAAATACATCGGCGCGATAGATGACAACACTGATGATGCAGCTGCTGTTAAAGAAAAATATGTAGAGCAAGCAGTAGACGCATTGCTTGCTGGCAAGCCTGTAAAAACTACGTCAACCAAGGCCATAGGCTGCGGGATCAAATGGAAGAAATAGCTTTATCACTTATACCCTTAAAACTGTAAACAAAAGGCCTGCGATGTGCAGGCTTTTTGCTTAGGGACTTATTTAACATGAACTCGGGATAAGAAACATAGCCTTATTTGAAAATCTGAATTCTTAAGTAGCCAATTATTAACATATTGCTTTTGTAATCATTATGGCCGTTGCCACGGTGGCCTACTTTTGCCCCGCCAAAGAGCGGGACAGGTTCTGATACAAATTAGCAAAAAATCAAGGCTACAAGAAAAT
>CAMFLX010000045.1 GCA_945957555.1 uncultured Cytophagales bacterium | reverse complement strand
GTCTATTGGCAGTACTTTTCACCTTTACTTGCTGCCCCACTATGATACCCTTAAAAACGGGCACATCGGTAGCATGATACCCCATTTGGATCTCGATCTTTTTACCTGGCACAAAATCGCCAGATTCTGAAGCCGCAAAGGTTTCATCAGCGGCACTACCATCTATCAACACGATCTTTGCGGTGTTGATGGTATTGATCTCTTTTTCCACTTCTATACTCAAGACCTCATAAGTATCCAGCATGGCTTGTCCGTCTATGAGCACCTTGTAGGTTGGTAGATCGCTGTCTGCGGTGAGTGGGGATTTAATCATGACTCAATCTTGGGAAAATTATTTTTTGATTGGGGGTTAACTGCGTAACGCTACTGAGCTTATTATAGGCTGCCACCTGAATATAATATTTAGGGTCTCCATACACTTGATAACACAACTGAGGGAGATTATCACCATCTACAACCGTTTTCACATGGGTCATATCTGGGGAGCTCTTATTGTTGAGTTTAGCTTTGGTGGCTGGATCTATAAATTCTTCAAACACAGCCTCTAGCTTTGCCCTCACAGGTGTGCCGTCTGGTTTAAAGATCTGAAAGTCTACTTTGAGCTCTTTCATGAGACAAGGGAACATGAAATTGGCACTCCAACGAAGCTTTAAATAATTAGCCCTATGTATGTTACCGTTGGTTTCTAGGCACAGCTTTCTAAGGCTTTTAATATTCGCCTCCACATCATCGCAGCCAGGCACTACGCCTGTAGCATCTACATAAAAAACGATCTTGAGAATTTCTATATCTGCAGGTTTGTTGGTGGGTGCACTTTCGCCACCGCTCAGCACCTGTGTGTTTTTTTTTGCGGTAGGCATTGCTGATTTTTCGTATTTCTCTGGGTTGATCTGAAACTCATAGCTTCCCACAGAGGAGGTAAAATCAGGTTTTTCATAAGCATCTATAACTATTTTGACACGTTTACCACTCTCCATACCTTATCTTCCTTCCATTTTTTGCAAATAGCTTTCTACTTTTTCCATACACTCGGCTATGATCTCATCTTTGATGGCCAGTAGCTCATTTTCTGATTGGACCTGATCATCAGCAGAGGCAACAGGATCATCTTCAAACTTCGCCTGAATCACAAATTCGTTGACACGTAAGGGCATATTATTTATCCTTTAAGTATTTTAATATTTGAATATTTGAGCGTGATGGTTTCTACGATAATGGCAGAATCGCCCGTAGCCATGGAGTTGAACCCTCCTATTTTAATACCTATGGGGTACGCTTCGATAAATTGCCAGACCATAATAGCAGTTCCTTGTTCGTTGAGCAACTTAAGGTACACATCTTTTCGCTCTATTTTTTTACTGTAGTCGTTAAGGAGCCAACTGTAGCACCATTGGGTAAGCTGTGAATTGGACTTTAAAAGTCCCCTCGTTAAAACGAGATCTGAAAAAGTAGTTCTTTCGGGAAGCGCGATCTCGTTGCCGTTATCCCCTCCTTCTTTGATGTTGTTGGTAGCAAGTTTCATTTCTATTCCAGAAACTTCCTTGAACTTTGAGTCGACCTTATTGGAAATCTTACTAAATGAAATGGTGAAGTAAAACCCTACCATTGGATAGTAGGGTTCTTCACCAAATGTACCTTTTGTGGCCATTATTTACCTAATCTTAAACTATTCAGCATTCATCAACCCGTAGTTACTGCCAGACCTTCGTGCGCAAGCACCAAAGTCTCTATCGCAGCATCACTACTTCCAGAGTTAAGGTCTGTACCTTTCACCTGTTTTGGAAATGCGTTGGTGAGTGTCCAAACGATTTCGTTCTGACCAGACTCATTCAATAGCATGATGGTAACCGTTTTACGCTCAATAGTATTGAGGGTGTTTTTATTGAACCACTCAAAAAACTTGATGTCTTTGGTAAAGTGTCCTTTCTTCAAAGTTACATCACTGTATTTCTTAAGACCAGGCATTTTGATCTTAGAAAACACTGGGCTATCGCCATGTCTATACTCAGTTACGTCTACATCGGCGTCCAAACCTGATACTTCTTGAAAAGAAGCTTCCATGCCTCCGTCTACCTTTACTTTAAAATAAAACTTGGGTAAAGGCCAATTCCCGTCTTGTTTATCTCCTGCCATTATTTTAGTATTTTATGTTGAAACAATATTTTATGATTTCTGCATTTGTTGTTGGATCGTGATCACGATAAACTCAGCTGGTCGTACCACCGCAAGTTTGATACTGATGTTCATAAAGCCATCCAAAATGTCCGTTGGCGTCATCGTTACACCCAAACCAATGTCTACCGAGAAGGCATCCTCTGGTGTAGCACCTGCTAAAGCACCTCTTTTCCACTGATCTGTTAAGAAATTGACCATCATACCCCTTATGGTTACCCAAGTATTGGATACGTTTGGCTCAAATACGTAAGCTTCAGCAGCAATTTTGAGCGATTGCTCGATCATGATCACCGTACGTCTTACACTGATGTATCTCCAGTCTTGACTGTTTCCGTCTAATGTACGTGCACCCCATACCAATACGCCTTTACCAGGAAAAGTACGGATCGCATTTACAGCCTTACCATTCAACGGCATGTTTAAGTCTTCTTGAGCCAAGTTGGTAATGTTCACCGTAGGTTTCACCACTTTGCCCATAGAAACGTTAGCCGGAGATTTAGAGACACCCACAGTATGATCGACCATAGAAATGACACCAGCCATACCGCCACTTGGAGGGAGGATGTTCAGTTGATGCTTCACTTCTTTCATGATCGCCTTATACAAAGGAACTGTAACCAATAAAGTCTGGTGCAAAGAAGCCGCCTCTTCCGGTTTAGCCAATTTCGCAGCCTCAGCCTTAAGTAAGGTCATTTTAGGATCATCCACTAGTTTGCCATCTTTGTCTAGCTTTTGAGGATATAGAAGTGCGATCTCTGCTTCTAGGATCGTCTTCAAATCGCCTTCTGGCTTATTTATGTTTTCAAGATTAACCTCAGCGTCAGACACTACAGTAGTTTCTACCCAAGGGTAATAGGCCGCTCCCCACTGCATGCTATTGTTGCCAATACCAGTTCTGAACTTTTCAATAACTTCCTTAGGCTCTTTGTAACCATCGTACACGTCAAGTAGTGCGATACGATTTCTCATGTCGACACCACAGTGACTCAGCATGCCTTGTTGTAGACCGTAGCATTCTTCTTCTGCAAGCAATACAGCATCAGGTATCACTACCATGGTTGGCTCTAGCTCTTTCAAAAGTGTTTTGATGCCTCCTTCTGTTTCCGGATCCAATACACCAACTTCTACCCCTTTGGTATAGTCGTATTTGCCTACCGATACAATGTAACAGGTAGATCCTCCGTTTGCAAAAAACAATCTCAAAGAGTTGTACAGATTGAATCTTGTTTCTTTAACAGGTGTCAAGAGATATTTGGCATCTTTATCTGCTTTAATATCAAACTTTGTTTTAGGGGCACCACCAAAATATTGGTGATATTCAGCTAAAGAGGTGATTCGAGTAGGCTTATTAAGGAGCGACTTGTTGTTGCTCACATGGTCCTCGGTGTAGCCGATAAAGGCTGGCACCGCCGTTGCTACAGCTACTGCCGAGCTCGGGAACGCACTCTTCTCTTCAATGTAAACCCCTGGTGTGGCGTATACTTGCGTCATAATAATTAATTATATTTAAATTTATAGATAAACATACATGTCCGAAAAGGCTTCATAGCCTTGCGCTGCCTTAGCCACCTTAATCTTACCAATATCTGGTACAGGCAAGCCTAATCTTTTTTTGGAAAGTACCTGACCCGTCTTGAGATCCTCACGCACAAACTCCAACTCATATAAACTATCGTAGCGGTCAGCCATGGCGATAGGTTCTTCCATCTCCAATAAATAAGCGCTTTCTCCAGTGCCTAATACCTTAGGTTGTTCCTTCTTCATTAACAATTGGTTCTTTCCAAAGAAAAGTTTAAAATCTTTGTATGAGACTTGCTCCCTGTTTACCAAGTGATAGCGCCAGATCACAGGTTTGGTACCTATAACTGCCTGATAAGTTTGCTCTTTGTCAAGGTCCTCGGTCGTTATCGTCAACTCCAATATCCCAAAAAGTTTCTGGGTATTGTGTTTAACAGCATAGCAACGAATGGTAGTACCCCCTGTTTCTACCTCAAAATAGCCCGCCTCAACGAGATCCGTAAAAGCCAGTTGAATCTTAAAATCCCTGAAAGTACCTTGAAATAATTCCTTTTGATCTGGTTTTGCATTCTTCACAGAAACTGTGGCATCGTCCTTCACATAGCGAGAAAGTGTTTGAAAACTATTTAGAAGCAACACTTTATCATTTTCAGAAATCACAGCTCCTGTGTGTAATGTATCATTACCAGAAAAATTTTGCAGAAAATAACCCTGATCCATTCCTTCCAAATGCAGGTCAGAATAGTTTAAAAGCAATTGGTCTTCACAATAAATGTAAAAAGATAGTTTTAAAGGTGCTTTTAATTTAAACAAAAGGCTACCTTGAGCAGTTTCTTCTTTATACAGAAGCATAAACCCTCCTTCTAGGGCTCTAAAAGCCAAACCATAGGACTTCATCTCTGCATCAGAGGCTGAAGATGGTATGATTTTAAATCCTGTAAAAAATTTGTCAACGAAATACCTATGATAGAACTTGACAATAGAAAGTTTATTAAATCGCAAAGCTAAAAGGGTTTTAAAAAATAATACCTATGATATGGTTTAGTTACCTATCACAAGCAATTTAAGGAGTAGCTATTAAACTTCCAAAATAAATTACTAAAAGATAAAGAAAATATCCTATTTCATGCCTAAGAAGATAACATTGGTAGGAATCTAATACATATTTATAGTTTAAGTGGATCTATACTAATCGACAGGCAGACGGTTATTTAGCAGTTCGTAGTTTATTTCTTGTTTAAACCCAGAATACGCATTAGAAATTTACTACGACAAAATGCTACCTCAAATTCATTTCGATACTCATTTTTCTTCATTCAAGCTAGACTTGCTAGCTTTTCACTCAGAAAAACTCCGTGTCTCACGACTTTTTTGTATCATTCCGTCTCATTACAATCTCCAATGCGTATTCTGGGTTAAAAAATATGATGGACCATAAATAAATGGACGATGTCTATCATAATATAGACTTATGGGCAACACTTCTTGCTAATTCACGTTCTAATAAAAGTAAAAACACAATAAGATTGTAATGATGTATACCAAAATTAAATCTTCTGCGGCTGGCTTTATGCAGATTTTTTTCGGAGCCCTCCTCATCTTTGTTTCAATCGTTGCCATACAAAAACACTGGACAGGTATAGCACTGCTTCTATTAGGTATTTTTATCTTGGGCTTGGTAGACTTGGTTAAAATCAATATGCGAACACAAAAAATATACTATGGTGTAGGTTTTCTGTCTTTACCACTTGGAAGCTACAAAGACATGGGAGAAATTGACAGTATTTATGTATCTTCCTATACACCAACACAAAGTGCAGGCATGAGAGGTGCCTCTGTAGGTACTTATGATGGCAAAACAAAATATGCTGTCATTCTTAAAAACACTAAAAACAAAAAGTTCACACTTGCCATTTACAAACAAAAGGCGGAGGCAGAAACAGCCTTAGACAATATCTCCAAACAACTGCAGCACCTACCGACATAAAACTAAAATGTATGGTTAATTGCTGTTCCTTATAGAGATTAAAACACCTTATATATCAAACAATTGTTAAGATATTTCATTCTGATCTCATACCAATTTTAAGAGTATAACTTTGAGTCTTGCCCAATACCTTTACCATATAAATCCCAGGATTGTTGATCTTAATATCTATCTGCTCGGCAGTGTTTGTAGTATGAAACAATCCCTTACCCGAAATTTCATACACTTTGATATCTGAGTTTTCTTCCAAATGGTATAGGAATACTCCAGATTGATATACTTGATAGCTGTAGCTATCGGAAGTAGCGAAGGTCTCTACTGAATTAAGCACATCGTGATCTTCATTTTGACCTAAATAATACAATAAGGAACCAAAAGCCGTATTATCCGCATTGCTCCCTCCTTCCGAACCAATGTTTTGTAGCATGGTTAAGGTTTGTGGCATACTTTGTTTTTTCACATAAGTGTAATGGTTGTAGGCTATTTCCCAAATGGGTCTTACACTGGGCCTCCCTTTGCTGCTGATGGTATCGGGTGTATAATCTTTAAGATTCCTTTGACAGTAATCATACCAGGTGATAAAAGGCACTTCAAAGCCGTTGTTATACTGGGCGGTATATTCATAAGCCCTCATTACCGCATTGTTCTTGGCTAGGTATAAGTCCGTGCCTTGTTTATAAGCCATTTCACAAATCTCCGCCAAACAGCCAATACCCAAAGTAGAGTGCCCTTGGTCTCTATTACTTTCTTGCAGTTGGCCCGCATCAGAAACTATATAGTTTTTAATGCTTCCATTGCCTTCACCGTTATAATAATAGTTAATCACTTTATTGTACATCACTAAATCGTCTGTGTATATAGCCAAGGCCATCATGGCCTTCATACAGATGATGTCCCAATTGCCATGCGAACAGGGTTTGAAATTTTGTACCCAAGGCAAAAAGACCTTCTTAAGCATTTCCTTACTTTTTTGAATGCGATCTTGGGGCCAACTTTTATAGGTATGTACCATTAGCTCTGCGGCATTGCAATACAAAAAGGCATAAAGGCCTTCCAACTCTTCGGCAGCTCCAACAATCCTCTCCGTACTATCGGCATAGGCATTGAGTATTTCTATAGACTTCTTGGCATGAGCTGAATCTCTGGTCAAATTCCACATCACGGCATTATAGTAAGCGGCATTGAAATCGTTTTCTACGCCATTCTGTGTAGAAGTATAAGTGATTCCATTTTCAAGCCAAGACGATTCTCTCGTTAACACTTTGAAAGGACCTCTGAGTTTCCATGTTTTTGAAGAGCGTGCATCTGCAATTAATTTTAGGTAAGAACTGTAGGGTCGGCTTGTTTTATGGGCTATAAATTTCCTCATTCTCGCAAAATCTGCCGTATCGTGCATCAAGCCTGGATGTTTAAATGTACCGCTAAAGTTTACAGTAATCAGAGGGTCTGCCCCTACATAAGTTCTCATTTCAGCTTCGGTGGCAAAGGTTTTGAACCATTGGACTTCGTATGTAGTGTCTTTCTGGGCAATTTGTGCCGCATTAAATTCAATCTCGGCTATTTTAAACTGAAACAAAGACAAAGTTGTAGGCGATACTAGCGATAATGTAGTGCTCCCCAACTTGCCTTTGGACAAATCCCAATAAAAAATATAACCACCGTCATTGGTAACAATCACCCTTTGATTATTCGAGGTACCGTTGTAAGAACCTAGATTGGTATCAAAAAACATATTGGATCGTGGAGGTTTGTTCATCTTGATCGCAACTATGGGATAGTTGCCCGCATGAAAAACCACCCCTCCTGTACGAACAAGATCTCCACGCCACTGCGTTGCGGAGCTCCTGTTTGGAATAACCACCAATTCATTGTTAATAATTTGCGTATTGACGCGAGACCATGGTGAGTTCAGGCTAGCAGTAAAGGTATCATTGATCAAACCTGTTTGAGAAAAAACTTTACCCAATAGTGAGCAGAATGCCCCCAGTAAAAATACTTTGCTACTCATTTTAATATTTTGCGTGTCCCCTATACTTGACTTAACAAATTACAAATAAAATAGTAACGTTTTTGCTTGGTAAATTTTTGAGACCAGGAATGTAGAGCATTGATCAATCATCTAATCCTTTTCCATCTAGAATTTGAGGTATACATTTTTCAATTCTAGACTCTCGCGTTTTAGATTGTTTGGCCGAAGAGAAATGAAGCAAGTACCCTCTTTGTCTTCCAGGTGTCAATGCGTCAAAAGTCGTTTTCAAGGCGGGAATTTCATCCAATTTCTTTTGAAACTCTTCTGGGATAGGATATTCTTTCGTTTCTTTTAATACTACTTTCAATCCAGCTTTTTCCACTTCCATAGCTTCATAAACATAAGCCTTTAGGATGGTCTTCTTGTTCATGATCTCCCCAACACTCGTAAAACGAATTTGGCGTGCAGCCTGCACGTTTTCCGTTTGTTGGATGAGCAACCCATGCGTATCATGTAACAAGGCTCCTTTGAAAAACAAGAGCGCACAGTATTCTTTGAATACATGGATGAGAACGATATTATTTTGCTGATACGTATAGCATGGACAGCCCCACTTCAATTCTTCGTTTAGGCCCATCCCAAGAACGATCTCTCTCAATTTTTCAATCTCTTCTTGCCACTTTTCGGCTTTGCTAAAGTACCAATCAACTTCAGGGTTCATTTGTATGTCGTTTATTTCTGAGTTGCTAAAACTTATCGCTTTTTATGCGGCCCTTATCTTAGTTGATTATTTTTTAAACCCTTAGGCAAGCACGGAAGCCTCTTGCCGCATAGTATGATTCTGCACCATTATGGTATACAAAGACATGATTATAACGACGATCACAAAAGATAGCACCCCCATGTTTTCTGATCTCTGCGGGTGTTTTCACCCAACTAGAAGTTTTTGTATCGAAATTACCCAATTGTTGCAATCCCCTATATTGCTCTTCTGTTAGTATTTCAACGCCCATGTCAGCAGCCATCTGTATGGCACTATTTTCTGGCTTATTTTCTTTTCTTGCCTCCAAGGCTTCGTGGTCATAGCAAATGCTCCTCCTACCTTTGGGGCTTTCGGCAGCACAATCATAGAAGATGTAGGCATCTGTATTTTGATCATAGCCCACCACATCAGGTTCACCACCTGTGGCTTCCATTTCATCAAGGACGCGTAATTTTTCAGGATGTGCCTCCAGCTTTGCTCGCACTTTGGCCCATTCGAGACCTTTATGACGGTTCATGTTTTTATCAAAACGAGTTTTTAACACGGTGAGCAAGTCTTCTCCTTGTTCTGTTGTCGATTCTTTTTTATTGCTATTCATGTTTTTATAATTTATCTAAGTTTAATAAAGAACCGATACTTTAAACGTATCGGCTCTGTTTCTGTTGTCTATGTAAAATTCTCACTATATATCAAAGGGTATACCTACTAGATTTTCCTCCCTACAGGTCTGAAATACCAAGAAACTACAGTGAGGACGAGCAAGAGTATGGGTCCAAAATATTCTTTGGCCTCATCCCCAACAGCTAAATGCGAAAAGACTGCTCCCGACATGGTAAAGAAAAAACCAGCATAGGCCCATTCTTTGAGTATCGGAAATTTAGGAATGAGTACTGCGATAACACCTAAGATTTTCCATACACCTATAATGATTAAAAAATAAGCGGGATAACCTAATTGAGCCATTTTAGCAACTTCTTCTTTCATTTGTATGAATTGTACAAATCCGGTAGAAAGCATGCCTAGTGCTAACCATAGGGTAGCAACCCAATAGATGATTTTATTTCTCTTTTCTGATGTATTTTTAGTTTTTTCCATTTTATGAATAATTTATGTGATGAATTAATTTGCAGGGTTTACTTTTTTGAAGGCAATTAATACAAGTACGAGTAGTAAAACACCTTTTAAAGGAACAGAGTAGTCCATGGCGTTACCAACACTTGTTATTTTGTCAATTTGAGAACTATATCTTGTAGTCTATTGTGCGCCATATTGATGCCCTGAGCAAAGGGGAGCTGTAAGATCTGATCTCTCTGAGCAACAGATCTGTAGACCACATGAATATTCAGCTTGCAGGTATCATTACTGAGTTTTATGAAGTCCAAAAACTCCAATTGGACCGAAAAAGGGGTATTTTCCATTTCAAAAGTCCGAATGATTTTCTGATTCGGAACAAACTCATGGATAACTCCATTGAATCCGTGTTTGTTTCCTTTAGGGTCGGTAGTTTCGAATTGGTAAGCGCCATGCTTTTTATTTTCAAGTTTTAGTACTTTCGTACCCATCCATTGCTCCACAATTTCTGCATCAGTGTAAGCTTTAAAGAGTAAATCCAGCGGTAAATCAAACTCTCTGGTAATAGTCAATTCCTGTTTGCCACTTTCGGCATCAATTTTTGTTTTACGTTCCATACGATTCTATTTTTTGGGTTTGTAGTTTTGCATGATGCTTTCCAATTTGTTAAATCGGTCATCCCACATGTTACGGAATGGCTCTATAAAGTCGGCCACTTCTTTCATTTTCTTTGCGTTAATGTGATAAGTAATTTCTCGTCCATTTTGCTCTTGTTCTAGCAATTCACACTCGGTGAGTATCTGCAAGTGTTTGGAAACCGTTGGTCTCGCAGTATCAAAGTTTGAAGCAATGGCTCCCGCAGTCAAGGATTGGGAAGCAACCAATAAAAGGATTGCCCTTCTCGTGGGATCGGCTATGGCCTGAAATACGTCTCGTCTTAAATTCATCATGTAGCTATTTGACTACAAATATAAATGTAGCCATTTAACTACACAAATATTTTTACGAATTTAATTTATGAGGAATGTATCAGTGTAATATGTCTGAGGCCTGTTGACACCTAACATGTACAATAAGCAATTGTATTGACACATGAGTCTTTACTCTTTACTTTTTACTCTTTTCTCCAAGACTTCCGAGGGGCTAAAACCGAAATGTTTTTTAAAACTACTTGTAAAATACGACAAACTGTTAAATCCCACTTCATAAGCTACTTGCGAAATGTTTAATCTCCTTTCTTTAATGAGTTCCAGCCCTTTTTTGAGTCTGATATTGCGAATAAAGTCATTAACAGATTGATCTGTAAGGCTATCAAGTTTACGATATAGTGATGAGCGACTCATCCCGAGTTCATCACAGAGTAATTCAGCATTCAAGTCCGAATCGGCCAGACGCTCCTCAATGGTTTTTACCAATTTTTCTAAAAAAGCCTTATTGATGGGATTATCAGTAATACTGGCTACGTCAACTTCTACATCCAGCAAATATCGCTTGATCTTATTTTTTTGCTGTTGAAAATAAGCACCCATTTTTTCCACAAGCAACTGCCTGTCAAAAGGTTTAGTCAGGTAGGCATCTACACCAAATTCAAATGCTTGTGCTATTCTTTCAGGCTTACTTTCCCCTGTAAGGATCATACAAGCAATATGAGAAGTGCTCTCTGTTGATTTCACAAGTTTAGTAAACTCAAATCCTGACATGCCGTCCATATTTAAATCTATGATCATGAGATCAGGCGCATACTCTTGCACTTTTTTCCATGCTTCTTCAGCAGAAGGAAACTCATAAATCTCTACTAGATCACATAAATATCGATTTAAAGTATTCCTTAAAGTATCATCATCATCTACCAGAAACACCACTTTGCCCTGTAGTACATCTTTGTGCTTCGTTTGTATATCATATTGGTCGGAAAGGATTAACTCCTGATCCAAAGACACTTCTGTATGGGGTGACTCCACATAATGCGATGGCATCTTGATCGTAAATGTGGCGCCTTTACCATATTCGCTAGTCACCAAGAGCTCTCCCCCATTCAGTTTATTCAACTCATAAGAAAACACCAAACCTATACCCGCCCCTATTTCCCCAGCGGTGCCCCTGGTCTTTTTTTGGGTTTCAAACCTAAACAAATTAGGCAACTTTTCAGCTTCTATACCTTGGCCATGATCAATCACATGTATCCAAACCTCATCGCCCTGAAGTCCAGCCTTCACATAAACCTTGGAATGACTGTGGCTAAACTTAATGGCATTCAGGCACAGATTTCGAATAATAGTTCTCAGTGCATTCCTATCGCATAGTGTGTGTAAGGTTGCGGATACTTCACAAACCAAAGTAACCTGCTTCTGCTGAGCCTGATGCCGCAACTCAGCAATTACGTCTTTGCAAACTTCTACAATCTGTACGGGTTCTTTAGCCAGATCAGATTTATTACCTTGAAATACGGACCAATCCAACAAACTTTGAGTCAACTCACCCAAAAACCTCGCCTGTTGCTCCGCTTGTCCCAGTACCTCGGGCAATTCTTTAGGGGATGTAGATTGTGCCAACTGTATCAAATTCATGAAGTTTTGTACAGGATTTTTGATATCATGGGAAATGGCCGAAAAGAGCGTGTTTTTGAGATTGTCTGAACTCCGAAGTAAAATATTGCTTTGTTCCAGCTCCGTCTTTTGCACCATCAACTGTTGTTGCTGTTCCAGAATACGCTCCGACTTGCGAATTACCTCATCATGTTGTGCTGTCAACAAACTATTGGCCTCTTGTAAGTCTCTAGTCCGTAGTGCAACTTCATGGGCCAAGTCTCTGTTTCGAGCCAAGATCATACGCGTACGCCAATGGTAAATCATATATAAAACCAAACCCAATGATATGATCATAATGAGCCTAAACCACCATGTCTGCCAAAATGGAGGACTAATATGGATCTTGAGCGCATACTCCTTGCCAGTAAGACCCTGAGCCACGGTCTTAACAGCTAGACGGAACACATACTCACCTGGAGGTAAATTGGTATAGCTGGCAACACTATTCGTAACTGACTGTATGTTGGGCTTTTGATCAAATCCCTCAAGAAAATAACTGTACCGATAGGTAGAAGATTCTAGGGTACCCAAAGCAGATAGTTCAAAGGAAAGAAAGTTTTGATCATACTCTAGCGCTATATGTTTTAAGTCAAATAAGGATAATTGCAATAATGGATGGCTGGCATGTTCTAGGGAGATCGATTGATCAAACAGCTTTATATCGGTGATGATGGCCTTCGGAATAGGCACTTCTTCCTTAAAGTCACTGGTACGTAAGGTCACGATTCCTTCAGAAGTCCCTAATAGCAATTTTGAGCCGTCCAAGGTTTGGCAAGCAGCATGCATATAGAAAGAGTTGGACAACAAACCATCTTCTTTGGTATAAAAACTATAGTGGTCTTTAGTGATATCGTACCTCAGTAAGCCAGACTGTGCCCCGAGCCATAATTGATTACCGTCCCTAATCAAGGAGTTGAAGCTCTTATTGATAGATGCTGGTACAATGGACTTGGCCATCAAGGTTCCATTGGGCAAGAGACAATAGAGACCTGCACCATTAGAGGCCATCCAAAGAGAGTCGCCCTGCTCCTCGAAGTCTACCACCCTACCAGGTACTTGAACAGTTATAAAGCTTTCCTTTTTCTCATCGAATAATACGAGACCGTTATTGGTCGAAACCCAAATTCGGCCTTTTCGGTCTTTATATATCTTCCAAATGATCTCTGACGGTAAACCTTCTTTTTGGGTATATACCTTAAAAGAAAGCAGCTTGGGATCTTTAAAACTTGTAACACGAATCAAGCCCGTATTCCAGCCCCCCAACCAAATGTTTTGGGCACTGTCTTGCATAATAGAATACACCGAGAAGCCAGAAACCTTTGCAGTCTCTGAAAACATCAAATGTTCTTTATTGTGCAACTCAGGATCTAATAAAAATACGCCATCTACACCACAGAGCCAGATCCTCCGCTGATGGTCCTCAAAGGCTGAATAAAACTTCTGCTCTTTCAGGCTTTCAATTTGGGGATTTTTAAGCGGAAGACAATAATCCTCATCCTTAAACACCTGTAAGCTTCCTTCAGCAAAACAAATCCACAACCGACCTCGTGAGTCTCTCATCAAATAACGGATGTCGTTCCCTGCTAGGGGACAATGTGACTGAGAATTGATGCCCTCAAATCTATTTTTGTTCAGATCCCAACAACTTAAGCCTCCACCAAAAGTACCCACCCATACCCCCTTTTGAGGATCATCTAACAATGTCCAGATCAAATTGATCGGCAATGTCTCCTGCTTGTTATTACCCGCAAAACAATTGCTGAATTGTCGCGTTTCCCTATCGTAGATACTCAGTCCCTTTGAAGTAGCCAACCAAACTTGTTGGCCCCTGATCAATACTTGTCTTACGGTATTATCTGGCAAATCAGATCGTTGCTGCGTCGCATGCCGTAACAGACGTTTTTCCTTTATATTCCAAACAAAAAAACCATGTCGCCATGTACCCACCCAAAGGTTCCCAACCTCATCTTCTTGAACATGAGTTACGGTATATTCGAGCCCTACTTGGGGCAGCACTACCGACTCAAAAGTTTTCGAAACAGTATCATACCTACAAAGCCCCGCCCCCTCTGTACCCACCCAGAGCTCCTGTTGACGACTCATGAACACATCATTTACAAGGTCTGAGGGTAAGGACCCTTGCTCATTTGTGTTAATAAAATGTTTTTTGATTTTACCTGACTTATCCATACAAATAAGCCCTCCACCATAGCTTGCCAACCAAAGGTCATGGGATTTGTCTTCAACGATGTCCCTTAGGTGCATCGCTGCCCCCTTTTTCTCATTGAGATCGGGGATCAAGAACGTTTTAAAACCGTGATTATTGGGGTTGTAACGATTCAAACCTCTTTCGGTAGCAATCCACAAATAGTCCTTGTCTTCATAAAAACCATGTATATTATTATTAGAAAGAGAATTAGAGTCTTTGGCTACATTGGTAAAATATTGAAAATGATTGCCATCGTAACGATGCAAACCACCATAGGTACCAATCCACAAAAAGCCAAACCTATCTTTATGTAGCGCCAAAATATAGTTATGCAAAAGGCCGTTTTCTGTATTGAGTGTAGCAAACTTAAGCCTATTTACATCAGCCTTAGTGCCTCGTTGTGGCTGACTAAAGACAGAATAAAACCACAATACAAAATATAGAACATACGATAATCTTAGTTTCATGAGCATAATCTCAGCAAAGACAAACAAACCGATTCAATAAAGCACATTTATGCACGATACAGAACAGAACCTTAAAGATATAAATTTGACCTATCTTTTTGTACGATAAAAAATCCTAAAGAGATAATTCAACAAGAATCAGATCTCTATTTGTTATAAATTTCAATAGCTATCCTTTAAATTTTCAATGAAATAAAGCCCCTTGCAATAGTTTATGTTTTATCAGTAATTCGAGTAATTTTGTGCGTTCATTACATTTACATATATCTGTGAAAACAAGAAGCGGCATTATATTCTATTTATTCTTTAGTTTATATCATATCTGGGGTCAGCAAATAGAACCAGGGTATTTTATGTTTCCTATCAAGCCTGGAAAGCAGAATTTTCTTACAGGCAACATGGGCGAGTTAAGACCAGGGCATTTCCATGCAGGACTGGACATAAAGACGGACGGACGAGAAGGCTTACCTGTATATGCCGCCGCCAAAGGATATGTCTTTAGGGCTGTTATTGGGGAACGTGGCTATGGCAAGGTACTGTTTATGAAGCATCCCAACGGACATATTACGGTATATGCGCACAACAAACAGTTTGAGCCCAAACTTGATAGTGTGATGCGTTCCATCCAGTATCAGAAGCAAAGCTTTCAGGTAGATGTAGACTTCAAGAAAGATGAAATCACGTATAAAAAAGGAGACATCATCGCCTATAGTGGCAATTCGGGATCTTCAGGAGGCCCACATCTGCATTTTGAAATTAGAGATAGCCTAGGCAATTACTTAAATCCCCTGGCCAACCAATTTTCAGAGGTTAAAGACAAAAAATCTCCCTTTATTTCCAAAGTTGCGCTCAGGCCTTTGCACCCTTTCTCACGCATCAATGATGAGTATAGTCGCTATGAGCTACCCTTTAAGAAAGTCAACAATAATCTGTACCAAGGTAAAGATACTGTGTACATCGCCGAAGGCCAGCCCATAGGTGTGGAAGTAAATACCTACGATCTTATGGATGGAATCTATAACCTACAGGGGGTCAACTATATCTCTGTAGCCATGGACGATAGTCTTGTTTTTGATTTCGCACTTGACAAATTCTCCTATGAAGAATCACATTGTATTGACATGCACGTAGACTATGAAACCTTACGAAGAAAGGGGAGCTGGTTTCACAAATGTTATATTGGCGATGGGAACATCATACAAGCTTATAAAACCAAAAACAGAGGATTTATCACTATTAATGATACCGCAAAAAGCCATAAGGTGACGATCACGGTTAAGGATTTCAACCACAATAGCACACAAGTATTCTTTTATCTTTCTGCAAGGGCGCATCAGCCCTTTTACCATACCAAAACGCCCTTGCTCAGACGTTTTGTAGCACCTAAAAGAAAGATGACGGAGCAAATGACCGAAAATGTTCTGAAGCTGGAATATTCTGACAAAGAAGATAATATGAACCTGCTTGCAGAATTATATTGTAAAGGAAAGATCATCCCCCTCCCTCCGTCATATATCAAAAACAAATACACCACCGTATATTTGGTAGACTTAAGGCAGCAACTACCCGACTCTTTGGTGATCTGTGATTTTTCCTATCCAATGAATTTCAAGAAAATGATCGTTCCCAAGAGAAAAGACGAATATACGGAAGGAAACGTAAACTTGTTCTTCAACGAAAAAACACTGTACGACACCTTGTTCCTTAGGTTCAGCAAGGACGGCGATAGCTTCACTATCAACGACTATACCGTGCCTTTCGACGAATACTTGGGTATTAAAATTAACAACCTCAATGCATTAGAAGACAAACCCCATACTGCTGCTTTTGCTGATGCTGGACGCAAGCGATTGACCTTTGCAGGTGGTAAGTGGGCAAGCGACAGTTCCAATCTCTACTTCAAGACCAAAGGTCCCGGAACTTATACCATTGCTCGTGACATCATGCCACCTAGCTTGAGGGTAAGTACCAGAAACAGGAAAGATATTGTGTTCAAAGCAAGTGACGGAGGTAGTGGCATTGCCAAATATGAATGCTTCGTAGACAGCAATTGGGTACTCATGAACTACGATTACAAACGCACCCTTTTTTGGTCAGAAAAAATAAATAAAACAATTCCCTTCAAAGGACAGTTATTGATCCGCATTACCGATAATCTCGGAAATATCAAGGAAGAAAAATATTTGATCAAGTAAAAAACATGAAACTACAAGTAGGCGACAAAGCTCCGGACTTCTCACTCAACAACCAAGATGGCAAATTGACCAGCCTCTCTGATTTCAAGGGAAAGAAACTCGTTATTTATTTCTATCCCAAAGACGATACCCCTGGCTGTACCGCACAGGCTTGCGATCTTAGGGATAATATTGATAAACTTAAAAGCCAAGGCTATACACTCTTGGGGGTAAGCATCGATTCAGAAAAGTCACACCAAAAATTCATCAAGAAACATGCTTTGAATTTTGATTTATTGGCTGATGTTGATCAAAAAATGGTTAATGACTATAAGGTATGGGTTGAAAAATCCATGTACGGTAAGACCTATATGGGCACAGCACGCTCCACTTTCAAAATTGACGAAAACGGCATCATTACTGACATCATAGAAAAAGTAGATACCAAGAACCATACCGCACAGTTGGTATAGATTGTTTAGTCAAGTAATCCATTATGCGTAACTTGCCATGATTTCGCGTCAGAAAAATCCAATTGGCCTGTCATAATAAGGGTAGGCTATTGAGAACCCCAACAGGTGATGTTCCTATGCCTATGTAGGGCCATCAGCCTGTTTAGGATATAAAATCTTGATCTACCAAAAACATACGCTATCTTCTCCTGCCATTTTGTAAGCAACCGACATGGTTTAGTAAGCCGCATGAACATTTCTTAACGCTATGATGCGTTTTGCAAACATCTTAAATGGCTTCTAAACACCGTAAATGAAAGCTGATATTCCCTATTTAAATGCCTTTGTTTGAGCAATGGAAGACGCATTCTATACTCAATCATAGATTTAGGTTAGCTCTGCTCAGTTATGTGTTAAAAGTCTTTAGCAAACAGATTTAGACCTATCCTAAGTTGTATATCCAAAAAGAAATCATCCTTTTTAACAATCACATAACTTAACCTCTATACTGATATGAAAATTTAACATAGACCTTAGATATTGGATACAGACATAACCATCCAATAATATTTAATTAAAATGTAGTAGAGAACTTGCGTTTCAAATATTTACACGTTCAAAAATGAAAAAATCACTTTTTATCTTATCAACAGGGTTACTTTTGTTGAGCGCCTGCAAGAAAGACGAAGACAATGCACCTTCAAAAACTTGGAATACACTTTCAGGAAAAGAGCCCTTAGCCATTGGTCACCGTGGCTACCCAGGTAGACTCCCCGATCACACCTTGGAAGGTTATTCTCAAGCTATAGATGATGGTGCCGATGCGGTAGAACCCGATTTAGTCTTGACAAAAGACAGTATACTAGTAGCACGACATGAGCCAATGTTGTCTGGAACAACCAACGTAGCCGATCATCCAGAATTTGCCACTAAGAAAACTAAAAAAATGTTGGATGGCGATGAAATAGAAGACTGGTTCGCTTGCGATTTCACCCTTGCAGAACTCAAGACCCTAAAGGCGAAACAGCCCTTAGCGGAAAGAAACCAAGCTTTTAACGGATTGTATTCGATCCCTACCTTTGAAGAGGTGATAGCCCTCGTAAAGCAAAAATCTATAGAAAAAGGACGTACGGTGGCGATCTATCCAGAAACGAAACACCCAACGTTTCACGAGAATTTAAAACTACACATTTCTGACAAGCTTCTAGCAGCGCTTGACAAAGCTGGGTGGAACAGCAAGGAGGCTCCTGTATATGTACAATCATTTGAGGTATCTAACTTAAAATACATCAGATCAAAGTCCACGGTAAAAATTGTACAACTCTTTGATGCTTATGATGTAAAAAAGGACGGGACTTTAGACATGACGGCTCCCAACGGGCAACCCTACGATTTTGTAAAAGCAGGCGATAGCAGGACCTACAACGATCTGGCAACCGATGCGGGTTTGGACTTTGTGAAAACATATGCCAATGGTATTGGACCATGGAAACCCTATATAATTCCTTATACTTATACCGACGCCAACGGCGACAATACTCCTGACGATATGAATGCCGATGGCAAAATTGACATGAGAGATTATAAGAAGCTGCCCAGCACAGACCTGATCGCAAGAGCACACAAAAGAGGGCTATTTGTGCACGGATACACCTTCAGGAATGAGAAAGGGAGACTACTTTCTGACTATAAAGAAAACCCTATAGCTGAATACAAAGATTTCTATGAACTAGGGATTGATGGTGTGTTTTCAGACTCAGTGGCTACGGCAATAAAAGCAAGATAAATCCACAAGCAGCCAATGTCAAAGCCAAACATTGGCTGCTTTTTATATTGTTTTAAGACCCTAAGCTTTCACTAATTATTTCTTTTTTTGTAATTTAATACTAGTTATCTTCGATTTCAAATCGGTTTGTTCATTTCACAATTACAAAGCGTAAAGGCTCTTACATGACTGGATCAGAACCAACACTTCGCACCTGCCCCAAAGGACATCAATATTATAAAAGTAGCGATTGTCCAACTTGCCCCATATGTGAAGAAGAACGTAAGCCCAAAACAGGACTTTTAATCACTTTGAGCGCACCTGCAAGGCGCGCGCTTGAAAACAAGGGTATTACCTCCGAAGAGCAGCTTTCTCAATTTACGGAAAAACAAATATTAGCCTTACACGGTATGGGACCGAGCTCTATACCCAAACTTCGTAAAGCATTAGCAGAAAAAGGCCTGTCGTTCAAGCCATAACCTCCATCATGTAGGAGAAGGGAATATTTATAAATGGTACTGTTACTTATTTGAACCTACTAACCCATTTGGCTTACACTTATACAATAAACTATACCTTCTAAACTCTTCCCCCTACCCATTATTGGTAGGCAATTGTTACATATTCTTATTTATATTTGTGCACAAAAAATTTTAGAGAGATTTATCAAAACAATATCTCATTGAAGGCCTTAGTGTTCATTACCAGTTTTTTTATTGATAAAAAGAATCTAAAGAAAGACGAATTTGAGGTCTTGACCATTGACAATCTAGTGATGGCCATGCTCATGATGCTTATCTTTCTCATCATCTATTCAGTCTATTTTTGGGTGATGGCCCCTGGCTTGAATCTAAAAAACATTACTAATCTCACTGGCTGTGTAACCATTATGGCTACGTTGTTTTCAGTTAGAAGATATGCAAACAAGTACATGTCAGCATTAGTATTGAACCTTATGGGTTACCTCTTTATTATGACGAGCCTTATGAAATCGGGTGGCTTATATTCCATTGATATAGAGTGGTTTTTACTTTGCTCTGTATGTGGTTTTCTATTTGTAAGTATACGCTTGGGCATCACCTTAAGTATTGTGAACAGCGTAATGATCATTGCTCTCTTTTACATGAACAGGTTCAATATTAATGATTTTAAACAAGACAGCATTCGCTCCAATGGCATACATGAGCTTTTTACCTTTATATTTCTACAGATTATTTTCGCAGTCCTTCTATACTACTTTGTAAACAGCTTGCTTCAGACTCAAAAAGAAATCAAACGTATCAATCATCTTAAAATTGAAGCTTTGAATGAACTAGTACAGGAAAAGACTAGAGAAAATCTCAACATTAGAGACCAAGTTGTCAAAGATTTCCATGATGTCATGGGCAACAAACTGGCCTCAATCAGCTCTATGTCGCAAATGTTGTACATGAAAAATGCGGAAAAGTATAAGGACTTGAGCGAAGAACTGAAGCGCATCAACAGGATCAGCAAAGAAGTTTACGATGATACCAAAGACTTTATTTGGACGCTAAATCTTGAACATAACAATGTATTTTATGTATATATCTATATTAAGGATTTTGCAGAACGGCTATTCCAAAACACTGATATTGACTTCATCAGCTACCCAATTGATGAATCGTACGAAGCGCTTATGGTGTCGCAACATTGGAGTGCCCAACTTGTACTTCTCATGAAAGAAGCCTTGACCAACGTACTTGTACATGCTAATGCCAATATGGTAAAACTAGAACTCACCAAAACACCAAAGGGTATTAGTTTGGTACTTACTGACAACGGGAAAGGCTTTGACAAGGAAACTTTACAACGCATTAATGGGCTCAAAAACATGCAAGAACGCGCTCAACGAATTAATGGATGTCTTGAGATCAATGGGCAAATCAACAAAGGAACCAAAATCACATTTACTTACACCTTAGACATGAAACAACCCTCCATATGAAAGATATTGTAATTGTTGAAGATAACGAAGCGCTTTTGAACCCACTGGTTTTCGCAATCAATTCTACTCAAAACTATAAAGTTGTAAAAACTTATAATTCTGGAGAAGACGCAGTAAAGGACTTGCACAATCATATCCCCCACTTAATGATTATGGACATACAACTCGCAGGCCACATGAGCGGCATAGAATGTACCGCCCTCATCAAAAAAGCTTTACCTCAGGTAGACATTTTGATGCTGACTGTATTTGACGACAGTGAGCAAGTGTTTGAAGCATTAAAAGCTGGTGCTTGTGGCTATATGACCAAAACTACCTCTGTCTCCGATATCATCAATGCGCTAGATCAAGCCAGTGCTGGTGGTGCTCCTATGAGTTTTAACATTGCTAGGATGGTGCTAGGCTCTTTCGTAAAAAATCACAACACTCCACTTACCGACAAAGAGGATAAAATACTGAACATGTTGGCCAAAGGTGCTAGTTATAAAACGGCGGCTAACACCCTCAACATATCTACCGAAACAGTTAAATACCATATAAAAAACATATACATCAAACTTCAGGTAAACACTAAAGAAGACGCCATAGAATTAGCGAGAAAGAATAAATGGATCTAGTATGAACAATACATAATTTAGAGTTTGTAGGTCATAGACTAAATTATGAATCAAAGTAAAACCATTCAAAACTTATAATTCAACATTTAAAATTAACAAATCAGAAGAAAGACTTCTGTCCAGTGTCCAAACTCCCTATAATTCTTCATTGACAATATTGTGAGCCTTATAAAAATGTCCTAATTTAGCTGAAATTTTGAGAACATCATGTCAGCTGCGAATAAAGACAAATTCATCGAAGCAATTAACAAATCGTATCATACAGATCAACCACACATTTACTTAGGTGCTGGTATTCTTGATGGGGAGATCATCCCAGAAGCTCAGGTAAACTTACCACTCCGCATGATGAACCGACATGGCCTCATTGCTGGAGCTACAGGTTCGGGAAAGACCAGAACACTGCAAGTAATCGCCGAACAACTCTCTGATGCAGGCGTATCAGTATTTCTTTCAGACATCAAAGGTGATCTTTCTGGCATCGCCAATGCAGGAACTACCAACCCTAAACTTGAGGAACGTGCTAAAGCACTAGGAATTAATTTTACACCTCAGGGTTTCCCAGTAGAGCTGTATTCCCTCAGTGGCAACAAAGGCGCACAAATGAGGGCGACTATTCTTGAGTTTGGCCCCATCTTACTCTCTAAGATACTTGAGCTTAACGAAACACAATCGGGTGTTTTGTCTATCCTGTTTAAATATGCAGACGACAAAGGTTTACCTTTGGTAGACCTGCAAGATCTTAAAAAAGTATTACAATATCTTGCAGATCCTGTAGGCGCTGCTGAAATCAAGGATGACTACGGCACCATTTCTACGGCTACTTCGGGTACGATCATGAGAAAGATTGTTGCTATAGAGCAACAAGGTGTTGGACAGATCTTTGGAGAACCTTCTTTTGAGCATAAAGACTTGATCAATAAAATTGACGGTAAAGGAGTGATCAGTATTTTGAACGTTTCTGACGTACAAGATAAACCTGCACTGTTTTCAACTTTTATGTTGAGTCTTTTGGCAGAACTCTACTTTAACTTGCCAGAAGCTGGCGACTTGGACAGGCCCAAACTGGTATTCTTTCTAGATGAGGCACACCTACTCTTCAAAGATGCTCCTAAAGCATTCCTCGAACAAATAGAACAAGTAGTGAGACTGATCCGCTCTAAAGGAGTAGGTATCTTCTTCTGTACTCAAATGGCGCAAGACGTACCAGACACTGTATTGGCACAACTCGGTAACAGGTTCCAGCACGTGCTTCGTGCTTTTACGCCTAATGATGCCAAAGCACTTAAGGAAACGGTCAATACCTATCCAAAATCAGCTTTTTACGAGATTGACGAAACCCTCACCACTATGGGAATCGGCCAAGCATTGATCACTGTACTCAACGAAAAAGGGATTCCTACTGAGGTTGCCTCTACCCACCTCACGCCACCAAGAGCAGTCATGGGCCCACTTGCTGACTCGGAGTTCAAAGCACATATAGACGCTTCTCCTATGTATGACAAATACAAAGTGACTGTCAACAAAGAAAGTGCTTATGAGATCCTCACTCAGAAAATGGAGAAGATCCAAGAGGAAAAAGAAGAAGAAAAACAAATCAAAGAAGAAAAGAAAACCACTGGAGGCAGAAGGGAAAAATCGGTAATAGAGGAAGTATTAACTTCATCAACGGCGCGTACCATCGGCAAAGAACTCGTAAGGGGACTCTTTGGTATGCTTATCGGAAAGAAAACTAGATTTTAAATTCATAGAGCTGTTTGATCAGTCATCAATGGCTCTATTCAACAACACAAATAAATGGCATATATAGCACCATCAGTATTATCCTGCGATTTTGCAAACATCCAAAGGGATATAGAAATGTTAAACAAAAGCCAAGCAGACTATATCCATGTGGACATCATGGATGGTGTGTTTGTACCTAATATCTCTTTCGGCCTTCCTGTTTGCGAAGCCATGGCTAGGCATGCTACTAAACCCTTGGATGTACATTTGATGATCGTTCACCCAGAAAACTATGTAGAAGCTTTTAAAAAAGCTGGAGCCAGTATCATCTCAGTACACTATGAAGCTTGTAATCATTTGCATAGAAACCTACAACAAATCAAGGCTTTGGGTATTCAAGCTGGTGTGGCATTAAACCCACATACCTCAGTAAGTTTACTTTCAGAAATCATTCAAGACATTGACATGGTATGCCTGATGAGTGTGAATCCTGGTTTTGGGGGCCAAAAATTCATTGAAAACACCTATTCGAAGGTGAGTCAGTTGAAAAATCTGATCATTCAAAAAAATGCGTCCACCAAGATCGAGATCGATGGAGGCGTAAATGCGGAAACAGCTCCTAAATTGATCAAGGCTGGTGCTGATGTGCTAGTAGCAGGTAGTTATGTATTTGGCGCAGCAAATCCAACACAAACTATTGCAGAACTGAAAAGCTTGTAATACAAAACGCTCAATAATGTTTAGAGCACTTAGATTCTGTTGAGACCTAAGTGCTCTTTTTTATGTATTGATCCTACATTAATGTCCTGTTGGCACAAGCTGTAAAATACTCAATATCAATCTAATGTGGGCTTGCTTAAGAACTCTTGTAGGGTTTAACCCATAATTCGTACTCTTAACCAAACTAAAATCATAAGAGATGTGTTGGTGTATAAATTAAATTACAATGCAGGAAATTTTTGAATTAAAGATAAGACTTTTGAGTAAAGCATATCCGAATAAAACTTTTGCAGCTAGCGGATTGGATGCTATTATTCGCCATTATAACCTATATTGATAGAGATTGTCATTTTTAAACTGGTAAACATATAATATCATTGGGCTCACAATAGCCTCGCCATAACATACATTGAATGAACGCACATACATTTGATTTCTCGAAAACCAATCAATTTTCGAAATTATTTCTAGACTATATCGACCAAAAAGAAAGCATTCGCGAGTTTCAAAATCATCCACCTTCATTCGCGGGGATTGAAGATGCTCTCAATGGCAGGAAATTTGACAACAGATCAAGACAAATATTGGTAGCAGAACTCAAGAAGCAATATGAAACCATAGAAACTTCAGATAAAACCGAGGCAAACATAGAAAACCTTTTAAACGACAAGACCTTCACCGTTACCTGCGGACATCAATTAAATCTATTTACAGGGCCGCTTTATTTCATCTATAAGATCATCACCACGATTAAGTTAGCAGAACAGCTCAAAGAGAAATTCCCTCAAAACAATTTTGTACCCATCTATTGGATGGCTTCCGAAGACCATGACTTTGAAGAAATCAATCACTTCTTCCTCTTTGGCAAAAGACATACTTGGGAATTCCCTGCCAAGGGTGCCGTTGGCAAAATTGTTTGCGATTCATTACAAGAGTTCCTGACAAGCCTTCCTCAAGAGCTTGAACCCTACAAGCACTTCTATCAAACCTCCAATACTTTGGCAGAAGCTACGGCTAAGCTCGTCAACCATCTTTTTGCTGAATTCGGCTTAGTTATTTTAAATCCTGATGTCGCCTCGCTACGATCTGAATTTACAAATCATTTCATCAAGGAACTTACGGAGCGGAATTCATTTAATATTCTCAAAAACAATGCTCAAAAGCTAGAAAATCTTGGTTATAAGACACAGGCCTCGGGGAGAGAAATCAATTTGATGTATGCCGACCAAGGTCTTAGAGAAAGGATCGTATTTGAAGACAATACTTACAAGATACTTAATACCGACCTGGTATTAAGCAAGTTAGAAATCATTAATTTGGCAAAGTCAAATCCTGAAAAGCTCAGTACCAATGTCATATTAAGACCCGTATACCAAGAAGTGATCCTACCTAATCTCGCTTTTGTAGGAGGTCCCGCAGAGGTTATTTACTGGCTACAACTCAAAGATATCTTTAGTTATTTCGGTGTCAGCATGCCAGTGGTATTACCGAGGAACTTCGCAATGCTTGTAAATACCAATCAAAGTCAAAAGATACAAAAAGCAGGCCTTCTAATTGAGGATATTTTCTTGCAGGAGCTAGAACTCAAACAAAAGATAACTGCTATGGATTTTAGTCTCGATTTTAGTGAAGAAAACCAAATGCTTCGATCGCTAGAGCAACTGCTAGTGTCAAAAGCAGAATTGATCGACAAATCGTTAATGGCAACCATATCAGCGGAAAACTCAAAAATTGTCAAGATTGTAGATGAACTTGAAAAAAGACTCAACAAAGCCTTAGAGAAAAGAAATGTAGATGTCATTACCCAAGTTCTGAATATCAAACAAAAGCTCTATCCCAATGGTAGTCCACAGGAACGTGTAGATAATTTCTTGAACTTTTACCTCAACGATACTGCATTGATTCAAAAGCTTCATGAACACTTTGAACCTCTTAATTTCAAATACTACATACTTGAAAGATAATGCATTAAGCTTCTTTGAAGAACTTGAACATCTGCGTCTTGTTGGGCGTAACTACTTCAACAAAATAGAGCCCAAGCACATAATTGGTGCCGAAACTGAAAGTTCCTGTCTCATAGCGCTGAAAAGTCTCTAGCTTCTCACCTGTAGCATTGTATACATTAACAATGTATTCACAACTAAAACCTTCATAAGTAAGAGAAACGGTATCTTTAGTTGGATTGGGGGCCAAATCGATCCTTTCTTCGTTACCATTTAAAACTTGATTGGAAGTTGAATACAGATGTGTCCCAGATTTGGTAACTTCTACTATTCTAAAGTAATTTACACCTTCTTGCCATTTATCCATCATATTATCATAGTTATTAAAAGAGCTATATCATATATATAATTCATCGTGCATAAAGAATTATCGTATATATATTTACATGTCTATTGTTCTATTTATTCACAAACAGGAGAAACGATCCACAACAATCGCATTAAGAAAAATACAAAAATCGAATTTCAAAAAAACTTAAAATCATTTTACGCATATTTCCAAGGCATGAAGCTTTTCAAGTATCAAATTACAACCATAAACTATTTAAGTGCATTATCATTAGTAATAATATATTAGCAAACAAATATAGGATTATTTTTTTATTTTTTAAAACTATTTTAAGTTTATTTAACCAAAAAATATTCTTATCGTACAAAATAAAATGTTTTATGGAGAGAATATACATAGGGGACTTGTGTACATATAAGTTTCGCATTATATTTGATTGGAAGAATGATATGGAAAAATTATTAGTGCTGTTTATCAGTATCATGGGGCTTGTTTGTAATGCGCAAATCACTACGGGTGCTGAACAATTCAACGAATATATTGATACCTTAAGGAATAAAAGAGTAGGCATGATTGTAAATCAGACCTCCATCATTGGCAAATCACACTTGGTGGATACTCTTAAATATATGGGCATTGAAGTAGTAAAAATTTTCACCCCAGAACATGGTTTTAGAGGAGATGCCGATGCTGGAGAGCACATCAAAAGTGGAATCGACGAGAAGACACAGCTACCTGTGGTTTCACTGTATGGTGAAAATAAAAAACCAAGCTCAAGCCAATTAGCAGATGTTGATATTCTTGTGTTTGATGTACAAGACGTAGGCTGCAGGTTCTACACATACCTTAGTACCATGGTATATGCCATGGAGGCCTGCGCTGAAAATAATAAGAAATTGGTCATTCTTGATAGACCTAACCCCAATGGCAAATACATCGATGGCCCCACATTGGATCTAAAATTCAAATCATTTGTGGGTGTTTTGCCCATTCCAGTACTTTATGGTATGACACTCGGAGAAATGGCACAGATGGTAAACGGAGAAAAATGGCTTGGCAAAAATCTAACTGCCAAAATACAGGTTGTCAAATTGGATGGCTATACACATGAAACCTCCTATTCTTTGCCCATAAAACCTTCCCCAAATCTACCTAATGATCAAGCCATAAGGATGTATCCTTCTTTGTGCTTTTTTGAAGGCACCAAAATAAGCGTGGGCAGAGGTACCGATTACGCTTTTCAAACATTTGGACATCCTTCTTTCAAAAAGGATACCTTTGAGTTTTATCCAAAATCTGTGGCTGGTGCCAAAAACCCAATGTACAAAAACCAACTATGTAAGGGCATGGATCTTCGCACTTACACTACAGAGGAGGGTATTACCTTAAGATTTATCATGATTGCCTATGCAAGGCTAGGAGGAGATCTTTTTGATAATATCTCTTTCTTTGACAAACTTGCAGGAACTGATAAATTACGAAAAATGCTCATTGCACATAAATCTGAGAAAGAAATTAGAAAATCTTGGCAAAAGGACCTAAATTCTTTCAGAGATAAAAGAAAAAAATATTTACTCTATCAGTAACGTAATGCCATGGAGGATTCTTACTACAAGAAAACCGAATCCCTGTTTCAAGGCTATATACAAGAAGTAGATTTTTTGATGCAAGCCCAAAAATACCAACTTTCTTTCTTGATGATGTCACAAATCATAGAGGTATTAGGCGCTTTTATTGACGACAAACCTTTCCGTGCCAAAGACCAATCCCAAAAGAGGTTTAACCTAGCACTTAAAAAACTATTGAAATCGCAATATTTCAAAGTCAACGACAAAAACTTCTTGTATATTCACTATAGATGTAACATGAGCCACCTTTTGACCACCTCTACGCATATTCTATTAAGCAATACACACCATATCCCGAAAGAACAACACTTAAGCGTGCAAAACGGTAAACTCATATTATTGGCAGAACCTCTCCTATCTGACATCAAACTTTCTATCGAAAAGCTCCTCAAAAAAATTGAGACGGGAGATGTCAAGGAAAAAAAAGGACTGAGTGTTCAAGAATAAAACACTGCTTTAAATAGTATGTTTTAACTCATGCACTATCATGTAAAAACTAAGCAATCATAAGATTTACAACCCTATATACAAATATTTACAAATTCCCCTTAAATACAGATTCTGGACATTCAAATCATTTTTCACTTTTTCTCTTGATTCGTATTTACAATAAATGCTAATTTGTAGTCAAATCATTTATTATTCAATGAAAAAACTAACATTAATAATTTCGACATTTTTCATGTTTACCATGT
>CAMFLX010000044.1 GCA_945957555.1 uncultured Cytophagales bacterium | reverse complement strand
TTTTTCCTATCATTTCGTCTCGCTACAAAGTCTAATGCTTAATCTGGGTTAAATTAGAAATAAAATAAAGGCCAGAAATCTTTTTCTGGCAAGATCAGCCTCTGAATGGCTCAGACTTGCGGATAGGTCGTAATCGAGAATATGGTATTGCGAATACAATTGCTCAAGCTGCTATTGCTGCGACCTTTCTTGGTAATCTTAATTAATCTAACGGTATACATCTTGGTCTACTTTGGATTCTGTTTGCGTTTTTGTCGCTTTACATAAATTGGGGAATAAAGACCCGAACCGACGATGACCTTGATGCCAAAATTATGGTTTGAGGTTTTCAACCAGTCGTGCTTAGTCAAGATATTGTAACTGTAGTATATGCCGACAGCACTACTCAAAGACAGATCGATTTCAGGTCTCAGGCCAAATGCATGACTGCTAAAATCAGTATAGTCCACCACGTTCAGTCCTATACCCAGCACCAAAAACTCTACATGATACCCCAACTTAGGACAAGCAATGAACTTCTGATCATGAATCGTAAATTCAGAAGAAAGTGATGCATAATAATAAAGACCCTCTGCAAAACTATAACACTCTTTGTCGTAGTTACACCTCCAGCCCCTAACCAGTCCTATCTCTCCCCAATGTACCTTGTTGTAGTTATACCCAGCCATAAAGGCAAACTTCCCATGCTTAATAATTGTTTTCGGAATCTCCATCCCAGACTGCGCATGCACCTGAGATATATTGAGCAATGAAAAGATGAGCAAAACTTTAATACTATTCATATATTTTTTATCCAATACCATACAGCGAATATTAATCTTCCTCCCAAATCCTTCTATTTGTACCCTCTTGGGTCTCTACGTTCCATGCTTTTTCTTTCGCCAAACAGAACAAGCGTTTACGCAGTCTCTTCGGATAAAAGATCTTAAAAACGATATTCCATCGAGAACATTTTTTCAAAACATCTATTTCAGAAAGAATATCATAGGCAGCAGCACTGCATCGCATACCTATAAAGGCGTAATCATAAGGTGTTGCTTGTGTATAAATATGGACTATACTATCCAAAGTATGTTTCTGAGCTTCAGTTATAGGTATTGTAAAACTGGCTTTCTTTGCATCCATGGAGCTCGAGCCTAAGGCCGTCCAAAACGATGCTACCGCACGGTTATTGAATCTGCTATGCCTGTGTTTACGATGGCTGATCACATGAAACCTTCCTGAAGGCACGAAATCAATGACGAGCCCAGACGCATACTCTATCCCCACGTGACCACCCAGCATACCTCCAAACCAAGGCTTTTCGACATTCTTAAATTCCTGCTTAGGTTTTGAACCATAGAGAAAATGGACTTTTATTAGAGAAGAATCATTCCCAAACAAATAAGGCACAGAAGCCAGAAGCATATACAAAACCATTGCGGTTTTGTTCAATATTATATTGCGCAAAAAAGACATAAGACTATTATTTTATAAATGTTAAAAAAAATGAAATTCAGGATGATTGATTTGTTTTCAGAAACAAACTGTACCATCATTAGATTTTGATCTTAAAAAATGTAACAGATATTAATTAAGGATAGGTCGTGATGGAGAATATGGTATTGCGAATACAATTGCACAAGCTGCTATTGCTACGACCTTTCTTGGTTGTGTGCACCCTAGCATATCTACTATAAGCACATATACTTAAACACAAAGCTGCGTTCATGATGAAGAAAAAAATTAATGAAGAAAATGAATGAATACCTTCCCTTGGTTCAAGGAATGGATTTGAAAAATTAAAGAACTGAAAAAATTATACTTGTGGGTAAGAGGTAATGGAGAATATGGTATTGCGGATGCAATTGCTTAGGCTGCTATTGCTTCTTCCTTTCTTGGTGATATGTAAATTTGGCTTTGCCACTTTGACAAATATATGGATAATATTATAAAAACAAAACCCGATCAGCAAAGCAATAATTTACCGATCGGGCTGGTGATAATTTATTCAGGAACTATTCTTTGACGAACTTCAATATTTCGACACTATCGTTTTGTGAGACCTTTATGAAATGATAGCCATTGTTCAGGCTTTCCACATCAACTTGACCATCATTTGTTTTTCCTTTCATGATAGAAACGCCTCTGAGATCGAATATCTCGTATCCAAATTCTTGTAAGTTCTCCACTACTAGTTTACCAGTAGTGATAGGGTTGGTAAACATTAATGATTTTGAGCCAGCATGTGCCACATCCTTCACATCAGTGATGAGTAGATGAAACTCTTCACCAGTAGTATAGTTTCGCAAAATTGGAGAACCAATAGCAACCCCTATATATTCATACCTAGAATATGCTGGTACGCATCCATTTTCTTGGTCAAGAACCTGCAAATAATCTATCCCTCTCATATTTCCCATTAATAGTGCTTTGAATGCGACTTCATTGCCCCTCATGCCCACAATAGTATCATTCTGGAAATCAATGCCAACGATGCCACCATAGGTAAAGTCGGTCCAATCCCCAAGATACTTCCTATACTTATCGTAAGTGTTCATTCTAGCAGTTAGGCTTTTTCTATATGAAGAAACAAAACTGACACTATCAGTAATCGTGACGGAAGAGTCTTTGGCATTAAAGATAAGTTTTACACTATCCTTTCCTATTTCTTGATATACTTGTTCCTTGTAATTATACAAGAACTTTTTGTCTCCCGAAGTTCTATAGATCAACGTATCATTCTTCAGTAGAAAATTAGCAAATGTTACCATGGTAAGACACTGCCTTTGGCCATTTTTAATAGTACAATACCCGCCTTCCCAATCGTTTTTAACTAGATGGGTAGCCATAGCGCGATGAGGCGTTCTTTCAAAAGCAACCCAAGAATATTCATAAAACACCATGAGGTGTTCTCTATTGGAATTGATTTGAATAAAAGGGTTAAAAACACCATTGTTGATCGTCAAATAGTCATCGACAGCATTGTCCCATTCCTGAAACAAGGTATCTTTCCTTTTTCCTGACTCGAAACCCCAGTTCAAGGCATGGGAATAGAATTTTTCATCAGAATGCTTAACGATGATCCTAGTGGTATCACTCGTTTGTTCGTAAGTAATCTTCAGTGGAGCCACTGGAAATTTTTGAATTCCATTGGCACAGGCAGAACCATTGTGCACTCTGTAGCTTTGATACCAATCTCCCTGAAGATAGTTAAATACACTATCAGTCATTGACGAATATGCTTGTCCGTAAGACAAGGAGGCAATTACTGAAACAAAAAACAAGAAGTAGACTTTTTTCACAATGAGAGATTATACTGTTTAACCTAATAGACTCCAATAGGGCAAAATGTTCCAAAACTTAGGAATATTAGTCGAATTATTTCTTAGCCATCGAAAGAATAACCTGAGGATATAAACTTGGTACAATACAAACAGATCCCTAAAAGAAAAAAAACGGACAATCCAATATAAACATATCTACTTTTAGGAAATAATCTCAGGTTATAATTAACCAAAAACCAGGCAACGCAACTCAACAAAAAACATTCGAAAACAAAATCAAAGCTTAATATAATATTGGTATCCGAATAATTGGATGCCCATAATCTGTAAGTTTGTATATACCAAGGGCCCGATTCTGTACAAAACATCGTAAATAATAGCAAGCAAAACAGCATCCCTCCCAGTATCAAAATTAATACATTTATATTCTCGGCGCTTGGCTTTTGAGATTTTCCAAATGTATTACTTCTCTTGATCAAGAACCACAGCAACAACCAAGGCGCGATCAAAACGAGAAATGCAAGCAAAAACAACCCAACATGAGCAGCACCAAAAATCACAGGGAATTTACAACTGATAAAGCTACAGACAAAAAACACATAACATGCAACTGTAGTAATTGAGGTGAGCCATCTTAAAAACTTAATCATAGCAAAACATATTTCTCTCATAAATATAGCAACAATAATGTTTATGAACCTAGTCGACACAACTCAAACCATTGTTTATTAACATACAACACCTAAATTTATACTATGAAACAAATAATAACTCTAAAAGAACTATGCAAATCTACATAGTACTATGGATGTTACTTTTATCACCCTATTCTATTTTCTCCCAACATATTTATGCTCGATATATACCCATACAAAAAGATTCTGGCAATCACATCATTGAAATCATTGGAGGGAACAATCCTTTCATCATTAAATGTCTACAAAGTAATCTTGGCCTGGGTAATAATGAAACTGAAAATATATGGATATGGGACAATATTTATAATAAAGAATGGAGTAGCTACAGGTGCTCCATAAGTGCGGAATGCTCATTTGGTTCACACCCCCGTGAACCTTTTGGAAGTACTTTCCCTATATCACGTATCGAAATAAAATGTAGGGACAAACAAGAAAAAGACCTACTTGATCCGAAAATAAAGTCCAGCACTCAAATACAAAAGTTCATAAAAGATAGAATCTACAAGAGCATCGCTATAGTAAACACCCCAAGTGGGATAAATATCAGAAAAGAACCATCACTGGAATCACCTGTTATAGATAAAGTTGTCAACAACGATACCTTAATTGTCCTAGAGCAAACAGAGATACCTTTATCTATTATTAACAAAAAGGATACATTGAAGACCCATTGGGTAAAAGTTTATATTAATCACAAAACAAAAGGCTATGCAGCAGCTGCATACCTTATTCCTTGGGACGGAATTCCTCCAAATCAATTGGATGCGGATTTGAATTTATCCATTTCTGATCTTGTAACCCATAAAAATCTTGATTGCCACTCTAGCAATCTCTCATGTAAAGACACTCTAAATAAATATGTTAAACTCCAATTAGTTAATATTGCCGATTATACAAACAAGAAAGCCTACAATAAGTATGCTATAGACATAAGGGATCGCACCTTAAAGGCCCCAGACTTTATTGAGTACAACACATCATATCCTGCATTTTATCTTCCCATCAACGGAGGCAAAGACTCTCTTTACATTCATGATCACAACGGAGAATTTGATTCCCATCGTTACTCTTATGCAGGAAAACTGCAAGTATTTAACCAATATGCAATAGGTTGGGATTACTTTGGTGGCACAAGCTATACCTTATATGATGTCAAGACTGGGCAAAAAACCAAAGAGATATCTGATGGCTTTCCATATTTTTCACCAGATGGCAAATATATAGTAGACTTCATTGTCGATTCTGATCCAGAAAGTACTGATGACGGATATACCTGTGTTCTTAATATTTCTCAAATAGACCCACAATTAAACATTCAAAGAAAAATACAATTAACATTAGACAGTTGGTTCCCTATAGAAGTTTATCACAGTGCTTTCTGGGTGTCTAATCGTGAGATTATTATACAGGCCCTCTCCAGAAACAGTTTTTTTAATCGAAATTTCCTGAGTAACCGTGCCACTGAAAGAAATGAGCCAGTGTATCAGTACATCAAATTGACAATTCTCAAGTAGATCTCATAACCATTATAAAACAAAAAAGACCCACTCTTACGAGTAGGTCTTTTCTTTTTATAGAGTGGTCTTGACTCTTGTGTCTTAAGTCTTGACTCTCAATTAAGCAACCGTAGCGATCGCTTTCATGTCGGTCATTGCTTGACGCAATTCAGCACCAACGATCTCGATATCGTGGAAACGGATCTCCTGATTTACATCGATCAAAGTCCTGTTGTCCACACCGTTGTCGATACCATCATTGTAGTTTTTACCGATGATATTGGTTTCAACACCTTTCATGAAATCAGCCAAAAGTGGCTTGCACGCGTGGTCAAACAAATAGCAGCCGTACTCAGCTGTATCAGAGATCACACGGTTCATTTCGAACAATTTTCTACGAGCGATGGTGTTTGCGATCAATGGTGTTTCATGAAGTGACTCATAGTATGCAGACTCTTCTTTGATACCTGACTCCACCATAGTTTCAAATGCCAACTCCACACCAGCACGTACCATAGCTACCATCAAAAGACCGTTGTCGAAGTATTCTTGCTCAGAGATTTTCACATCACCAGCAGGTGTTTTCTCAAATGCAGTTTCACCTGTAGCAGCTCTCCAAGTCAAAAGATTTTTGTCGTTGTTAGCCCAGTCAGCCATCATGGTAGAAGAGAACTCTCCGCTCATGATATCATCTTGGTGCTTACGGAACAATGGACGCATGATGGTCTTCAACTCTTCAGAGATTTCAAAAGCTTTGATTTTTGCAGGGTTAGACAACCTGTCCATCATAGCCGTGATACCACCTTGTTTCAAAGCTTCGGTGATCACTTCCCATCCGTATTGGATCAATTTAGAAGCATAACCTTTGTCGATGCCTTTCTCCACCATTTTGTCGAAGCAAAGGATAGAACCTGTTTGCAACAATCCACAAAGGATCGTTTGCTCACCCATCAAATCCGATTTTACTTCAGCTACGAAAGATGACTTCAATACACCAGCTCTGTCGCCTCCTGTACCAGCGCAATATGCTTTAGCATAAGCCCATCCTTTTCCTTCTGGATCGTTCTCTGGGTGTACAGCGATCAAAGTAGGAACACCAAAACCACGTACGTACTCTGCTCTTACTTCAGAACCAGGGCACTTAGGTGCCACCATGATCACGGTGATGTCTTTACGGATTTGCATTCCTTCTTCCACGATGTTGAAACCATGTGAGTAAGAAAGTGTAGCACCTTGTTTCATCAAAGGCATTACAGCGTTTACTACCGCAGTGTGTTGTTTATCTGGAGTAAGGTTGATCACTACGTCAGCAGTTGGGATCAACTCTTCAAAAGTACCCACTTTGAATTTGTTTTCAGTAGCACTTACGTACGATGCTCTCTTAGCATCGATAGCCTCTTTACGCAAAGCGTAAGATACGTCAAGACCAGAATCGCGTAGGTTCAAACCTTGGTTTAAACCTTGAGCACCGCAACCCAAGATCACAAGTTTTTTACCTTTAAGCGCATTAACACCGTCTGAAAATTCAGATCTGTCCATGAACTCACAAACACCTAGTTGTGCAAGTTTCTCTCTTAAAGGTAACGTATTGAAATAATTAGCCATTTTTATTGATTTTATGAATGTTCAAAATTATATGAATACAAAGTTGTGACTTTTTGCGCAAAGCTTTTAGTAGCTTCTATATTTTTTTAGGTACTTTTTATGGAATGCCGGATGTGTAACGTGATACGTGAGATGTGGAACGGGCGATGTGATCAAATGTAAAGAACCACTGCAAAACCAATAACCACCAACACTTGATAATGTATGCAGGACTTTGAACAACACTTCTTTGGTATCCTTGAATATTAAATACAAAATAAGACTGATCACAAACGTAATAGTGAATACACAAACTGCAAATAGATCCAACACCAGATGAATAGGCATAATACCACTTCGGACCTTTTCGGTAAGTCCATAAAATATTGCGCATACTAAGCCTGTAGAAAGAAAGCCCGCAAAGTTGTAATTCCAAAACATACCTACATTGTTTTTTGTGTTCTCAAAACTATAGGAAAGCAAGTTCGAACTCTTTGATATTTGTCAAAAAAATCAAACTAGTAATGGCAGAAATTTAATATATGATCAATACATTTGTCCCTATATGCATCTTTAACATATGGGAAAAGTATTGTTTTATTCATACTATTGACTGCTTTTACCAATTCTTTTAGTGACGCTTTTGCTAAACCTTATATGGATTTTGAGGTCTCTGATCCTCACGGAGAACCTATAACTGTATTAAAAGCCATACATTTAGAAAGTTCTGATATCAAATTCAATGTTTTTGACACTATTGACACTAGACAAGGTTTTAACCAAAGGGAGAACTGGGGCTTTACCAATTGTAAAGAAAATGAGTGTTATACTTCTGCATACCATTTTGAAAAATACCACAGAATCATTCTTTTTTTGGAAAAAGATACGATCTCTTCCCCTGTTTTTGAAAGACCAAATTGGTCGAATCCCAGTTTTAAAATTACCATAGATGGTTCAAATGTAACTGTTCAAAAAAAGTATAATGGATTCATCATCAAAGCCATTATTGAAATATTAATTGCAATTTTAATCACATTGAGTCTTGAACTGCTTGTCTTTAAAATATCCTTAAAGGACACCTACAAAACTTACAAAAAACACATTACATTGGTCAACATCTTAACTGTTTTCGCAATTTGGATGAGTTTCAGGATCTTTGGATATTTCAAGCCTTGGACCTTTTTAGCAATTATTATTGCTGAATTTATTGTGTTGGTCTCTGAGATATTGATTTTTAAAAGTCGAATGAATCATCAAATTACTTTTAAAAGAATTTGTTTTACTGCCCTGATTGCAAACTTCTTAAGCTTCTTAATCGGTCTACCCATTTTTACTATTTTGAAATTGTTTGGGTTGCTATAATAATAATTTGCCAGAAAATCTCCCAACTCAACCTGTTGTCCCGATTTGTGCAGGCGTTTCGGAGATTTGTGCAGACGTTTCGGAGATCTCTGCGAGCTGTTGGGAGATTTGTGCAGACGTTTCGGAGATTTGTGCAAGCCTCTCGGAGATTTGTGCAAGCGTTTCGGAGATTTGTGCGAACGATTTACCCCTCAAAAACACATAACATGAATTTCTAGCCCTATTTACTTCATCATCACTATTTGTGAGTCTTGGATGGTTCCGTTTTTAATAAGTTTAAATACCATCGCCCCTTTGGCTTGCCCTTGATATGATTTTGAAACTTTTACGTCATTCCAACCAGCTTTATAATATGATGTCGAAAGCTCTGATTGCAATTTACCTTGCATATCAAAGGACTGTATACCCACTTCGGCAGCCTCATCCAAGAAAAACTTAAAGTTCAATTCTTCTGCATTGAAACTCATGGGATTGGGATATACAAAAAAGGTAGACGGGAGTTCCTCTATTCCCAATTTATCAGAAATGGACATTACAGGATTATAGGCAAAAGCACCTGCATCATAGGGTGTCGTTCTTAAATTATTGTTAAAATCAAATGTTACCCCATGACTCGAGGCATTCACACCGACACCAATGGCAGGCGAACCTGCCCTTAAGCGATAATCTCTCTTAACAGTGTCCATAAACATAAGATCCGACAACTTATTACGGAATACATTTCCTTGTATGGTTAAATTGACAGAACTGTTGAGCTTTCTTAAGTATTCCGGATTGGTACCATATTGAACTATGATATTGTTCAGTATATAACTCATGGGTAAACGATCTGTATAGATACGAATGCCATTACCTCTTGGATTGATGATGGTATTGTTGATAAACTTCATTCCTTTGCCTAGCAGTGTATCTGCTGTACTTTGCTCATCCATAAAAATCCCGATACCAAGCGCTGCGGTATCTGCTCCAGAGTTGAGGATGATATTGTTAAAGATGAGATTATCCCCAATACCTAAACAGACGATACCATTGCCTGGGCAATAATTCATCCAGTTATTATACAGCATGCCCCCTGTACCACTGCCGATCTGTAAGCCATTGTTTTGGAAATTGGCAAAAGGATTGAGACCTGTGGTATCCACGGTATTATCGTGTATTTTACAGTTTTTAGGTGCGGAACCTACCTGTATACCTTCGCAACCTGTGCGTTTTACAATGTTCCTATACACATCCAGTCCATTGATGCCATGCGCCAACTTGCCACCACAGGTATCGGTACCTGGGCCTATGCTGTTGTAAAATGAATTGCCTATATAAAAGCCTTCCCCTTGCACATCGTGTACATAGTTATGGTGTATGGCCACATCGTACATGCTGAAGTTCTCCCGCCAGGACATAGGGTCTGCACACTTTGGATCGGTCTTGGCCATTATTCCTGCAAAGCCGCAATTGCTGACTTCTACATGATCTACTTCGAAATTGCTGCTACTGCCTCCAAAAGAGATCCCGTTGGAGCCGCCCGTAACTTTGATCCCGTACAATGTGGCTGGATCGCCAGAACCTGTGAACTTAAAATACTTACTGGACACTATAGAGATCGGACTTGCGGTGGTGCCTGCATCGCTAATGATCGCCTGCCCTCCACAGTTCTGAATGATCACGGGATTAGCTGCTGTACCTACTATGTTTTTGATGATGATGCGGGTTCTGGTGCCTGTAGGAATACAGATCACGTCGCCTGGCTTTACCTTGGGCGTCTGTAGGTTGCCATCGAAGGTAATGGTTCCTTTCGCAGGTACGAGACTATGGGTACAGCCACAGTTTTGAGCACGTGCCAACACTGGACTGAATATAATTAAAACTATCAGGCACCATGAATATTTTAGAACTGAGAGGATTCCTTGTACTTTGTTTTTCATATAGCTGTATTTTAGATGCTTTGACAAGATAAGGATAATAATCATATAAGGTTTCGAGAAAGGCGATCTTCTTAGAAGTTTATAAATTGAAGCAACATCATCAGATACTTTTACCTGGTATTATATGTCAATTCTCCTAATTCTCCATTCAATCTATAGCTCGACCCTTAAAGGGTTGTGAGGTAGCGTATCAATCACTAACCGTAGGTTTGCACCTACGGCTATTAACATTCAAACACTTCGTGGTTGTCGTATGGCATATAATAAACCTACCCCAATTCCTTATCCTAATAAATGAATCACAAAACACTACCTCAACAACAACAAATATTATTCCTTTACAATTTTGAGCAACACATCTTCCGAAGCGCATCTAATCTTGAGCAGATAAATGCCAGGTTGTAGTGAAGCGCCTGCTTTTAAACCTGTACCCGACTCTAGTACTTTACTTGAGAGATCCATGATACTGTAACCAGAAAGTTGTTCCTTTGACTGAATGGTAAATTCACCTGTAAAGGGATTAGGATAACAGGAGATTCCGTTCGCTTCAAGATCATCACTTATAGAAGTCACTTGTGTGACGGTTACCGTTGCACTGGCCGAGCCCACACAATTATTGGTATTCGTCGCCTTCACATTGATGGTATAGGTACCATTTACCACATTACTCCAAGTATAGGAGTATGGAGAGGTAGCGTCTGTGCCTAATAGTGTGGTTCCATTGTAAAACTTTACATTGCCAATGCCCGTACCTGTCACGTTTGCAGTAATGGCTACATTGGGGGGATTGCCGGACACGATAGCACCGTTAGTGGGAGCTGTAATCGTAACCACTGGTTTGGCATTTACCGTTACAGGGATCTTGGCTGTACTCGTGCAACCATTGGCATCTTTATAATTGGCAGTATACTCTCCTCCTTGAGTAAGCGCAATGGAAGGAAACTGAATCTCACGTGTGCTGGCCGTGAAATTGTCTGGACCCGTCCAAGTCCAGCCATTGGCGTCTACAGGATGTGGACCAATGTTGAGGCTTGCTCCCTCACAAACTTGTGCTGAGGCCTGAGGCCCCCAAGTTCCGCCATCTATTTGCAAATATGGATCTATAGCTGTTGCCGCATTTACCGTAACAGTAAGGGTTGCTTCTGCTGAAACCACATTAGCCGCACTGGTGGCAATAGCACGAATGGTATGCGCTCCAGCAACAGGATTGCTCCAAATATATGAGTATGGCGACGCATTGTCTGAATTCAACAAAGTATTCCCATCATAAAAATCCACCTTGCTGATAGAACCACTAGACACAGATGCGGTAGCACTGATCGTAATAGAGCTGCCGACACAAGAAGTACTGTTATTAGCTGGAGCAGTGAGACTGATCGTTGGTGTAGGATTAGACGAAGCGTATAAGGCTGGCCCCATTTTCTCAGCCCATAATCTCTGAATACTTGCCGCACCTGTTGCATTGGGGTGCACACCATCAGAATTGAGCTCGCTAGCGTGTGAGAGAAAATAAGTGTAGAGGTCTGGCCCAGCAGTAAGATTGTTCTGAGTAGTTAGGTCATCTATGGCTTTTAAATAATCAGCATGTACCTGCCAGCCAGCAGCACTTGCATTGGTAGACAATAATCGAGCGATGATAGGTTGAATACCTGCATTTTTACAGGCCGTAATCACGGCTTGCATATTTGTTTTAAACGTACTGACTCCACCATTAGTGCCACCCCAAGCATCGTTGGTACCCATTTCTATGGCCCAATACTTTACATTGCCAGCGGCAGCCAAATATAAATTGATATCATTTTTGAACTGTGTACTGTTGATACAAGGGATACCTCCTCTGATCATCATTGGGGTAAATGTAGGATAAGATTGTTTGATCAAATCTGCATAGTTTTGTGCAGGAGGTGTACCCTTATAAGTATTAGCAGAAATACTGGTACCTGGAAAAAACCAAAGATCGTTACCGCCTGAGGAAAGATCGAACACCTCAACTTCATTGATTTGGCCACCTCCGGTAGTGATATTCATCTTGATCCAAGAAGAACCTGTAAAATCTACCACATGCCCACGAGCCGTTACGTTGTTGTTGGTTACGGTCACCATAGTGGTCCAAGTACCGTCTGACCCATTGGTGGAATTAGACGACTTTTGGATGGTATAATTCACAGGCATGGCAGGAGTCTGCTTACAGCTACCAGCAGCAGCTACTTGATCGGACCAAGTATAATTTGGATTGTTCCAATTAAAGTAAATACTTGTTTTACCCGTACCTACATTTAGGGCAATCCAGGTATTGTTTGCTACGTTAAATGCAGTCCCTACAAAGCTGTTATCCACCAGATAAGCGGCGGTACCACTTGAAGTATAGACGGTTTTACTTCTGGAAATGATGGGTGTGACTGTCATGGACGTTACTACACCCATGCCACATCCGAGAAAACTTAAAAGTAAATTTCGAAACTTCATGAACTATATATTTATTATTAATTTATTTTTCAACATTTGTACTTGCTTAAAACCAATGCCATTTACTTAAACCTATACAACCTTCAAGATTCTAGTCAAAGGCTCTTCTGTTTTCTTTAGTAAATATTTTACTCCTTCTGTATTCTTCTCTAATTGCCACAGCTCTTGCGTGCGTGGCTGTGCACGAAAGGTGCGAACTGCAAGATCGATGGACAGGGCTGAGTGGCCTTGTGCGTAAAATCGATCTTGCGGTTAGCTTTCGTGCCACCTTTTTGTTTTGTTACTTTTATTTTGGGTGAGCAAAATAAAAGTAAGAACACTGCAGACCATGATTGAAACCAATAACTAAAACAGCATTCCCCCTACAAGTACTTTAGCCCTTGGCAAACTCATCACCAAAAGGCTAAAGATCTCATAAGTATTTACAACAATATATCTAAAGACCTATTTTGTCACCTTTATCCAATGATCCCCAATGGAACTTGTTATTTTAACCATATAAACACCTCTTTGCAACTGTTGCCCAGTAGTCACTTGCTTGTTGCCATGCCCTTTTTCAATCACTACACCTGCTGCATCATAGATTACATAGTCAAAGGCTTCTGGGGCAGTGATCGTAAAGGTTTCCTGGAATGGATTTGGGAAACAGCTGATGCCACTGGTCTCCAAATCCTCAGAATGACCTGTTACAGGTGTTACCGTGACTGTAGCCATGCTGGTACCTGTACAGTTTGCTGTGGTAGTCGCCTTTACATTGAGTGTATAAGTACCGTTGCTTACGTTGTTCCATATATAGCTGTAGGGAGCTGTCGCATCTGAGCCCAAGAGAGTGGTTCCATTATAGAACTGCACATTGCTGATGCCCGTACCCGCAACATTGGCGGTGATCGTAATATTGGCAGGACTTCCCGTTATGGTTGAGTTATTTGCAGGGGCAGTAATCGTGACCACAGGGTTGACATTCACCGACACAGGGATCTTTACAGTACTGGTACAACCATTGGCGTCTTTGTAGTTCACCGTATATTCCCCACCTTGAGCCACTGTAATCGCAGGAAACTGAATCTCTCTTACGCTAGCCATGAAATTGTTCGGCCCTGTCCATGTCCAACCTGTAGCTACATCATAAGGATGTGGACCGATGTTCAAACTTCCTCCTTCGCACAACTGAGCACTGGACTGGGCCGTCCAGGTACCGCCATTCACTTGTACCTGCGGCGCTATGGCGGGCAGTGCGTTGACCGTGACTGTTGCTGTAGCAGCAGTGGAGGCCACATTGGCAGCACTGGTGGCTATGGCCCTAAGCGTATGCGCTCCTGCTGAGGCATTGTTAAAGGTATAGCTGTAAGGACTGGTATTGTCTGTACCCAAAAGCGTATTTCCATCGTAGAAATCTACCTTGCTCACCGAACCGCTACTGACAGATGCGGTTGCGTTGATGGTAATAGCACTGCCAACACAAAAGGAACTGTTGTTGGCGGGCGCAGTAATACTTACTGTAGGCGTAGGATTGTTGGTGCCACATGATGTACTTGAGAAAACAGAACATTCTACCGCTGTCTTGGTGCCGTTGGTACCATTGATCACGGTATTGCCCCATGTAGACAGTTGGGTACAATTCCAGTCGCTACAAAGATCCAAATACTCTACAGGACTACCATTTCCTTTTTGTGACCAAGCCAGCCAGCCTATCCCTCCTGTTTGACAGGTATTGATAATTAATTGCTCATCAATGTCACAAGAACCGTCAGTAGCATGTTGATAACCAAATTCTCCGACTATAATAGGGATACCCGAGCTTTTGATCGTGTTGACGATCGCAATATTATCGCCCCCTTTTCTCCACTCGCAATACATGTGTATAGAAAACAAAAGGTTCGATTTTTCAGTACTGTTTGATGGCCCACCGAGGTTTGTGTTATCAGCTCTTTGAATATCTTTTGCATAAGTCCTGATATTATACGCATCGTCAATATCTTGCCCATAGCCTACCGCATCTACTACGATCGTTGTGGTAATTCCCGCATTCCTCATTGGTTTGATGGCATTAATCACCGCATCTCTCCATACCGTATTCTTGTTAGTAGCCGTTTGCCAAGTACCCCATTCATTCGCTAGGTTAATGAGAATGTGCTTCTTGATGTTTACGCCGTTAAAATTGGTATTGTTGAAGAATGCAGCTTTGCTGGCCCAGAAGTCTCCCATGGCCTTTAACCTAGCAGGATCGGTGCTTCCAGTTACATCATGCAACTCTACCATGGGGATCATTTTATTATTAATACAGTTCACCACACAGGTTTGCCAAGAGTTGTCAGAGGTGCCCGTTTCTACCACTATTCTCAGACAGTTCGATTTTGTATTGGTTTTGAGGGCTGCAATACTTCCGTTGACATTGCTTACGTACCAAGCCAAAGGCACATTCATGCCCTTCATGATAAAGTTATTACCACAAGCATCCAGCAGGTTGCCATTGGTATTGTTTGTGGTGAATCCTTGTGACCAAGCACTGTTGGAAAGCATAAAAATGCAACCCAACATAAGTAGTAATCTCTTCATAAAATTTATTCTTTGATGATTTTGAAATATTTGCCTATAGACTCGTTTTGCTTTTTTTTATTTAGTTCAACAAAGCCACAATTGGATTGAATGATCAGCCTTGATACGGCCTTTCCAACACCAAAAAACATGGCAATGCCTAGCACATGATTTTTCATGCATTTTTTAAAATCCGTATTGAATGTGGATTTCTTTAGTCTTTAATGACCTTCACGTTTTCTTCGGTCGTTTGAGTGTTGACCTTTAATAAATACATACCCGAAACCAGATTTTGACCCAGCTCTAGGGTATTATGCCCAGTACCACTTTCCATGACATGACCCATCATATCATAAACAGTATAAACAAAGTCTCCATCAGCTCGAACCCTTAGTGATTCTGTAAATGGATTTGGGAAACAAGTACCATCTTGCTCTTTTACGGTATCATCGACATTAGTTACCACACATGTACTTCCAGGGTTCTCCAAAGTGAGCACTGAAGCATTTGCAAATACATCTTTGATATGCTGTGTGGTGTTTTGGGCCGTCACCAAATCGCTCCAAGACATAAAATAAGCCCATGGCGCATCCATGTCAAAACACAGTTGGATATCAGGGATTGGACCGTTTTCGGTCATGGCTATGAGTTTCTGACCATTCACTATGGTAAACAGTTGGTCAAACATGGCTTTCTGCACGGTGTAGTTATTTGCTCCGGGATATGAGTCGTAGCCGATCAGATCCACCTTGGTATTTCCTGGATACCAATCTGCTTCTGGTGTAGACCAAGCCCAAATTAAATTGTGAATCCCATGATAGTTCACTATCCTATCAAATAATATATTGTACAATGACTTACATGCAGCAGGCCCTTTGGCACCCCACCAAAACCAAGCGCCACCTGCTTCGTGCAAAGGTCTCCATACCACTGGTACGTTGGCATCTCTCAGTTTCTTCAATTCAACCGCTATGGCATCTATGTCCCTAATGACGTCTTTGTTCTGCTGCGTACCACTGATCACCGCTTGTGTGACATCAAATGTGGTATAATCTGTATAAAATGTGTTAGTACCTGCAGTGCCACCACTTGGAGAATGCCAGTGCCATTGGAAACTCACGATACCTTTTTTGCCTGTACCGTTATACCAAGCAATAGCAGCTTCAGTAGACCCATTAGGATCCGCACCAAAAGCATGTCCATTATTTACCCACTTATATGAATATCCTGCGGTGTAAGTTTGAAAATCGAAGGCCCTAAGCATGGGCGATTTGCCAGCAGTAGTCTTTAGATTATCATAATAGCTGTCTGTCTGCCCCGAAATGATCTTTTTACCAAATTGACATTTGAAAAAAGTATACAAGTCTTTGACCACTTGGTTGGCAGAAAGATCCACCAGATTGGCATCTATGTTATACACATGAGGCACTGAAGTATAAATGCTAAATTTGTCCACGTCCATATAGCCCCAATTACTCTGGATCGTTATGGTATTATTTCCAGAAATCAACCAGATCCCCCCAGCGTCCAATTCCACGAAATTGGTGCTTGATGGAAAGCTCAAGCTTCCGTTAGAAGTCCCATTTACATACAAATCTTGGGTTTTCGGGCCTTGATTGGCCCTGTAGGCAACTCTCAATCTGTAAATTGCCGATTTGGCAACATTGACCGTAACGGTTACTTTATCACCTGTGGCATCAAAGCCTGTGACATATTTCCCGCTACTGTTGCCCGTTTGATTAGCAATGGTGAGTCCCACCAAGGTCCCGTTCTCCGCTTCTACACTTGTGACCAGATTTTGTGCATGTAACCCATGAGCTAGCCCTAAAGTCAAAAGCAAAGCCCAAAACATCCCCTCGAAATTGCGCGAAATTGTGTTTGTAAACAGTCTATTCATAAATATTGTATCCTTGTTTCAATTAATTACGCTGAATAGGGTCTTTGTAACTAAAAAGTAAACATTAATTTTTACTTTTTTTTATAATAAATAAGAATAATCTAATAAATGGTACATAAAAGAGCAATATTGAGGTTTGTATACGCTTCTGTATTGTATAAATTCGAGCTTCGGATTGTGATAAAAACCAATATAGTTGTCAAAAGAAATGGAGGATACCAAAAAATACGTCTGGCTATGACTAAGTTAATATAAAAGAATCGACAAGCAGCATTATTCTTTGTAGGCATTCTTCTCTTATTACAGTTTTGTCTTCGAGGATTTTGAGTGAGCAAGATAAAAGTAAGGACATGGCAAATCAAGATTTCAAGTAATCGCAATAATCATTACATTAATTTCAAAAATCATTGAAACAGCCATTACTGGCGTTTAAAAACCCAATACTTATGCAGGAAACCCGCTTTTACTTCAGCATTTTTAGGCTTTTACCCCATCAGGCTTCAGCATTTTCTTAATCTTATCAAACCCACCGTCATCAAACGACTTCCTTGGTAAGAGCAAGGTCCTGTTCTCGGTAAATGTTACAAAAATATGATCGGGCATGGCATCTAAGGCTTTGATATCTGCCAGATCATATTGATAATAATCTTCGTCTTGCTCCAATACAATACATTTGTCTGACATAGAAACCTGATGAAAAGTGTATTTTTCACATTGCTCCACCATTGCGGCTACATGAGCAATGGTACCCTTGGCCACTTTGTATTTCTTTCGGAATGCATCCCACAAATAATAGGCATAAGCAAAGGCCATGAGCCCAATAAAGACATGTTCAAAAGATTCTTCATACTTACTACACCAATACAAACCTGCAAGCAAACAAAAGCCGACCATCAACAGCGGCACATAGAATTTAAAGCTCTTGAGTTTCTCTTGCTCCTCCGCTATCTGATAGAGATCCTCTATGTCTTCTCTTCTAAACGTTAACGTAAACTTTTCCATTAGTCACTGTTTGCTCACTAAACACTCAATCAGCCACAAAACTACTGGGTTTTTCTGGAGAACCAACGTACACTATCAAGCAATAAATAGCATTAACAAGAAAAACTAATTGCTCTGTTCCAAAATCAACATAATTCACCGTCATATCTACTTGTTTTTAAAAATTACTGATATGCATTGGAAAATATGCCACATGTTCTGCAATATGAAGCCTTTGCTTTAGAAAATTTGCGATATGCTTTTCAATATTTGCCCCATGTTTTACCCTAAAATCGATGCGGTTTGCTCTGAAATCGTGTTGCCTTTCTCTGAAATCGATATGCTTTGCTCTGAAATCGATGTGCTTTTCCCTGAAATCGATATGCTTTGCTCTGAAATCGGTGTGCTTTTCTCCGAAATCGATATGCTTTAGCCTGAAATCGACATGCTTTGCTCTGAAATCGACATGCTTTGCTCTGAAATCGATGCGGTTTGCTCTGAAATCGTGTTGCTTTTCTCTGAAATCCATGCGATTTACCCTGAAATCGATGCGGTTTGCTCTGAAATCGATGTGGTTTACTCTAAAATCGATGCGCTTTTCTCTGAAATCGATGTGGTTTGCTCTGAAAACCGAGTGCTTTTTATAAAAAATAGGGGGCATTTATCAAACCTAAGAAATGATATCTCCATCGCCTATAAATATGGAAACAACTTAGGAACAGTTGTAAAAATAACCCAAAAACAAAAAAGAGCTGCACACACAGCTACACAGCTCCTTTATTCAATTCATTATTATAGACAATACAGCCTTTAGGCTTCCTTGCCCATCAGGTTACCATACCTGTGGAAGCTATAAGAAATACTCTGTTCTGTAAGATAATTGAGCAACTCAAAACGCCCCGAAGAAAGAGGCTTTTCGCCGTACAAATGAAAGGCCTTAGCATGTGCCTTTTTGAGTAAGGCATCAGGAAGCCTGAACTTATTCAAAGCCCTAACCACAGTACCATGCTTAAAGGAGGGTTCAAGAATGTCCCAAGAATCAATCACAGTGTAGGTAATGCCCATTTGGGCAAGAAGCTCATGTGTTTTTAATATCTGTAGTCCCTTTACCTCCAGCGGCACCTCCAATACCTTACAGGCTGTATATACCAACATGATATCCCTAAGGCTGACCTGCTCATCCACGGTAAGAATTACCTTGTTAGGCTTTAGGTAGCGATTGAGATTGTATTGCCCCCTTACATGTGCTTCATCAGTTTCCAAGGCAAAGAAACTTTCGTAACATTTTGCATAATCCTTCTGAGCGTGCACCAAATCCAAAATAGATGAATCGTCAAGCTGAGCCAAAAGACTCCTCATAGACTCTCCCAATGTAGCATGAATGGTCGTGGACGTATTCACGGGATGCAAAAATTGCGTCAAATAATTAATACCTCCAGCTTTCATACCAAAACCAAAACAGGAAGACTTGATCCCTCCAAAGGGTTGCCGCTGTACTATGGCACCAGTAGTGGAGCGATTGACATATAGATTCCCTGCTTGTATGTTGTTTTTCCATAGCTCTATCTCGTCTTCATCAAGCGATTCCAAACCTGAAGTCAAACCATATTCAAGATGATTCACAAGTTCAATAGCTTCTTGTAGGTTATGAGCACACATCACACCCAGCACTGGGCCAAATAATTCTTCACGATAAGCTTCATCGCCCTTATTCACACTCCACAATACTCCCGGTTGCATCATATATCTATTTACTTGAGGTCGCAGCAACCACTGCTCAGGGCTCGTATTTTTCATCAGAGCTTGTAGCTTATGGTTTGGGGCCACACACAAAGGGCCTATTTGCGTGTCCATCTCCCATGGTGATCCCACTTTTTTACTCTGTAGCGCATCGTACAAGAGCTTCTTAAAGTTGCCATCTTCATAAATTTCCCTTTCAAGGATCAAAAGCGAAGTAGCAGAGCATTTTTGTCCGGCATTACCAAATGCAGAATGAATCACATGTTTAATGGCCTGCTCGCGATCAGCAAGAGCCGTAATGATGGTGGCATTCTTACCACCCGTTTCAGCAAAGAGGTTCAATTGTGGGTTTCGATCCAAAAGCATTTTAGCCGTGTCGGTTCCGCCCGTAAGGATGACTGCGTCAAACACCTTACCCTTAGCCAAGAAAGAGTCCAATACCGATTCCTCTGCAGGCAAGAAGAAAAGCGCGTCCTTAGGCACACCAGCATTCCACAGACATTCACACATGAGATAGGCGCAGGCTGCAGCATTAAGGGACGGCTTTAGGATAACGGCGTTACCAGACACCAAAGAAGCCAAGACTCCTCCAGCAGGTATGGCTATGGGAAAGTTCCATGGCGAAAGAACCAAGTTGATCCCCCCTTGCTCAAAATCCAAATCAGGAATTGCGGTCAATTGCTCCATAGCATATGCATAATAATTTGCAAAATCTATGGCCTCTGAAACCTCAGGATCCAGTTCTTTCACTAGTTTCCCTACCTCAGCGATACCAACACCAATGAGGTCGCCCCGATTTTTACGTAATTCAACGGCTGCCTCCCGAAGCACAGCAATGCGCTCAGCAGCACTTAGGCGTATCCAAGCAGAAGCCTTACCTTTACTGATCGCATCTTGATAGTCCGCAACATCTGCCAGCTCGTATGCCCAAGGAATGGCCCCCTGCCAGTTTTCTTGCTGTATTTTTTTTCGGTCTTTGGCAGTACCCGACACTGGTATGTATGAGGCACCATTTACTGTGCTGGTATGCTGCCATTTTCCTACAATCTGCTTGAGCCAAGCCCTGTTTTGCGCCAAAACCCAGTCGGTGTCAGGCTCGTTGGCAAAGCCCTGTTGTAGCGAAAGATCTTCATGCCCCCGGTCTTGCTTTCTCTTCGGCTGGTCAGACACCTCATTGATACGTGCCACCGAGGCCAAAAACGTAGCTTCCAATTCTTTCCATTTGGCAGACTGTGGTGTGAGCTCAAAACCTTCTTTGAGGAAATTGCCATCGGCTGTACCTTCATCGAGTCTACGTACCAGATAGGCAATGGCACTCATAAAATTGCTTTTGTCTACCAAGGGCGTGTACAACAGCACATTTACCCCTTGTGTAAGGATCTCCGTAGAAAGATTGCCCGCCATACCTTCGAGCATTTCAAAATCCACCTTGGACTGAAGCCCATGCTCTTTCACCAGACAGATCGCAAACGCCAAGTCAAAAACATTATGTGAGGCGATGCCCACATGGATACTTTCACAAGACCCGGCTTGCAAAAGTTGTAGCAACATCTTCTTGTAGTTGGCGTCAGAATCTATTTTATGTTCGTAAGTAACCAGTGGCCAACCTTGTGTAGAGGCCTCCGTTTTCTCCATTTCCATATTGGCCCCCTTCACCACCCGAATCTTGATCGGAGCTCCTCCATCTTCAACCCTTTGCCTTGCCCATTCTTGTAGCTTAATCAGATAACGATAGGAATCGGGGATATAAGCTTGCAACACAATGCCCGCCCGTAATTGCTGAAAAGCAGGCATGGATAAGGTACTGATAAAGGTATCCACAGTGAGCGATAGATCACGGTACTCTTCCATGTCAAGGTTAATAAACTTCCAACGGCCAGTGTTCTCGTGAATGTCCAACAGCTCTTGATACAGCGTAGTAAGCCTCTGCTTGAGCACGACCAAGGTCTCTTCGTAGGCCATAGACTCTATTTGAGAATAAATGGTAGAAATCTTCACCGAAATATAATCGACACTCGGCTCATTAAGTAACCTACAATATTGTTCTACACGCTCATAAGCTTCTTCTTCACCCATAAGGGCTTCACCAATAAGATTGATATTAAGTGCAATACCTTCTGATTTTCTGCGTTCCGCATGTTTCTCAAATTCTACACTGCCATGTACAAATACTACGTTTTTGGACACGTCGGCAATCTTATCGCGCATAAAGGGAATACTCACGCTCGGAAACCGATGCCCCACCACCTGAAAAATACCGATGAGTTTTTGTTCCATTCCAGAAAACAACACCCAGTGGTCGTGTGAGGAACCGAGGAGTTTCTTCACAAATTTTGCGATGACGGCATAACTATCAGATCGAAAAGCCACATCTAATAAATGAATAAGGAATGATTTGGCAGCAGGGTATATGAGCAAGGGTTTTAATCTCTTACTAAAAGCTGAACTCCCCCCTCTTTCCATTGCTCGAGTCTGAATGTCTTTGGCAAGCTCCAAACTTTGCTTCACTATATCATCTGTTTTCATACGCCACGGTTTATGATAACAAGTACGAGTAAAGAGGGTGTAAGAGTTTTACAAAGCTTAATATTTATCGCTATTAAGAAAAGGTTACTAATATAGAAGAAGGTATAATAATGATAAGTCGAGCTTAGAAACAACGTAGCAACTGAAGCCTTGGCCCCAGTTGCCAACATAATCAGTTAGGAGTTAAGCGTAAATTTATTCGCTGGCCTTTTTACCCAGATAGTAATGAATTCCAATCGTAAGACTACTTAAATTTGTCCATTTAACCATTCTTGCGTCAAGAGAAGAACTTTTGGTTACTTTTTCATTAAAACTATAAGTACCAGAAACGTTATCATATTCCCTGTATTTATAATTAGATTTTGAGCTATTAAAATTAACAACCAGCAAAGAAAAATAAGTACTAAACACCAATCTGTCCGAAACAAAATACAGCAAGCCAGGACTGAATGCATATCCGACATTAATTGCCGTTGACACCACATCCCTTTTATAGTAGTCTTGTTTAGGGCTATTGGTCTTATTAAGGCTAGTATATAGCTGGTTCTCAAGACCCAAATACAATTTACCTTTTAATAAGAAATACTTAGTATAATTAAAGTTAACACCAAAGGCATTCGAATGGGAATCATTGAGTAAAGTATCCGCTTTTATATCTCTCTGCTTTTGGCTTGAATTGTTATAAGAAAGTCCAAAACCTAGAGAGGCTTTATCACTCACGAAATACTTCAAATTAGGAGCTATCCCAAAAGAAGAGTATCTGGTCTTTGTTCCATTATTGGGGAATCCATAATTCAGATAACTGGGATTCTCCTCTGTAGAAAAACTTCCATTCAAATTTGCCCCTAATAAACTTCTTCCCTTTTGAGGTTGTGCATAAGCAATGCCAGAGACCAGCACCATAGAAATGGCTAAGATTTGTTTTTTCATTTTGAAAACTCGATTAAATTTTGATTTCAAAAGTATACAAATCACCCTTTCTAAGAAGTCACAAAGAGGGAGTAAGGTATCTCAGCAAGTAAATGATGCTTTTGGCTAAGGGAAAATCGATAATACTTCTTCATTAATTAGCTAAACTATTCCTTGGATTTAGAGTCCCTCCATTTCCAATAATTGGCAAGGCTAATTCCCGACACATTGTGCCAAAAACTAAAAATAGCTGAAGGTAAGGCAACGATTTTGGTAAAGTGTAGGTTGGCCAATACCACGCCCAAGCCAGCATTTTGCATGCCTACCTCTATAGCAATGGTGCGCGCAATCATTTTGTTTTTGGTAAATAAACGAGTAAAGAGATACCCTAACAACAAACCCAAACCATTGTGCAAAATAACCACCGCAAATAATAGAAACGACAAAGTACGAATGTTACTCACGTTAGAGGCTATGATCGCCGCAATGATAATAGCAATTACCCCTATTGCAACATAAGACGCTGATTTTTCCAATGCTAATTGAACCTTCGCTTTGATGAAACGCTGAGAAAGATAGCCTAAAGCCAATGGAATCATGACCAAAACAAAGATATCTTGAATCATTTTTTGTGTAGGAAGATCCATCTGCGTACCTAAATAAGCTTCTAGTAAAAACGGTGTCATCAATACCGACAACACAGTAGACATAAAGGTCATGAGTACCGAAAGCGACACATCGCCTTTGAACAAATATACAATGACATTGGATGCCGTGCCACCAGGACATGTGCCCACCAAGACCAAACCTAAGCGATACTCCAAAGGCAGGTCTAAAACCAAAGCAAGCATATATGCAATGGAAGGCATGAGTAGAAACTGAAGAAAGGTACCCAAAAGAGCGAAACGCCAGTTGGCAAAGGCCGCCAAAAGATCTTCTTTTTTCAAGGTAATACCCATGAGCAACATCACCAAAGCCAAAAGATAAGACAAGTATGGCAAAAACACTGTAAACCCCGAAGGAATAAGGAATGCAATGACTGAGAGTATCAGGATAAACAACAAAAAACTATGTTCTATGATTTTCAATGTACTAACGCTATGATTCAAAGATGTTCAAAATTGGGCAATCGCTCAAAAAGTCTCGAATATAAATAAAAAAGACGATTGCCTAAATATGAAAACATAATGTAATCAAATCTGTTAAGCTAGTAGGATCAATTTCAAAACTGTAAGATTATGAAGTATTTGTTTTTCTTGGCCTTAGGCATGGCTATTGCCACAGGCTTTTCGCAATCAGTGCCCAAAATAGGCGAAGTGGCACCAGATTTTACGGGCACAGATCAAGATGGTAGAAGTATCACTCTGAGCCAACTCAGAGGCAAGAAAGTCGTGCTGTACTTTTACCCCAAAGACGGCACCCCTGGCTGTACTGCAGAAGCAAAAAGCTTGCGCGATCGCTATAAAGATCTGACCAAGGCCGGTTATACGGTACTGGGCGTAAGTAGTGATGATGAGATGTCGCATAAGATCTTTAGTAAAGAAAATTCTCTCCCCTTCTCACTGATCTCAGACCCAGAACAGGTAATTCATAGACAATATGGTGTATGGGTAGAACAGGTACAGGATGGCAAAAAGACCTTTGGAACCGCCAGAACCACTTTCGTGATAGACGCCAACGGGAAGATCGAAAAGATCATAGACCGAGTGAATACTGGTGAACATGCCAAACAGATTTTGGGAGACTAAAGAGCCCTACAACAAAAGCCCCTAAATCATTGAGGACTTGTAAGCCTTCGGCAAACCGTCAAAAAAGCTGAAATTCATTGTATTGATATTAGACCCACAGTGGCTTAGATGCTAAAAAACTCTTTAATTATACTAAAAACAGAGGCGGCTGCCCTTTTCAGACAGCCCCCTTTGTTTTACAAACTTACTCAATTATTAATCTTTGTGTGATATGCCTTTCATGGCTAGTGATTGTAGCTATGTATACACCTCTTGGTACCCCACTCAGATTACATTGTCCTCCTTGTATCTCAAAATGATGCACCTTACCTCCAGTAACAGAAACGAGATCTATTGTGTGTGCATTTTCCAAGTACACTGATACCACGCCACCACGGGCTGGATTAGGCGACAGTACGAAGTCTTCCGTTGTGGATTGCTCCTCCAATGCTAGATCATTGGTCTCAGCCCTAGCTCCACTGATGTTATAAAAGTTCACAAAGAGCCCATATCCTTCTTTATAATTGTTGGAATTATAACCGATCAAGCTTTGGTCACCAACAATTGCCACTCTTGTTGGCCTTCCTACTGCCCCTAAAAGCATTGTACCCGTCTTAGTCCATGTTGTTCCCCAAAGTTCGTAGCGTATTGCCTTCGATTGTCCACCTTCGTTTGATACTCCTATCATAAGTTTGGTACCATCTATAGCTACATTCAAATTGGTATTAGCGCTTACAGGGCTTAAAGTTGCATCTAAAGCCCATGACGTACCCGATCTTTTATATACTCTCACACTAGTGGTACTTAATCCTCCTATGGCTGCATAGTCTGCCCCCATAGTTACATCACGCCCAAAGTAACCCTTAGAACCAGCAATGGGTGTCCATTTAGCTTGATAGACAAAGGATCCATTGGTAAGTTTATACAAATAAACGGCACCATCATTACTTACAGCGCCAGGAGCGCCAATGAGTAAATAATCGCCATAGAGCTTTACAGAATAACCAAAGTTATCATTGTTTGCCAAGCTGCTATGCGCTATGGTTTGCTGATACACCCAATTGCCTGCAGCATCTTTAAGATAGTAATAGACGGCTCCTTTGCTGTTGTTTTTGTAAGGTGCAGAAGTGATTAGTCGGTCTCCATAAACTGAAACATCAAATCCAAAATAGTCAAATGCTGCAGGACTTGGCGACAAAACAATTTTAGCACTAGCAACATTTTCTAGAGGTTCAGCACTAACATTATAACTTGTATAGGCAAAAACGGCTCCTGTAGTCACCCCTGTGCTGTTGATGTATAAAGGTGCCCCAACAATGGCTGAGCCAGTAGTGATATCGACAGCATCACCCATTCTCGCGTTGTTTAGGAAACCTTGATAATGATGTAATTTCCTTAAGAAATTCCACTGACCATTTTCTTTTTTGTAAAGCATGGCGGCTCCGTTGAAATATTCATAATCATTATCTCCGACTCCTATAAGGGCATAATCACCAGACACAGCCACATCATAACCCATATAGTCATATTTGTCTGCCAAAGGGTTCACTGCTTTTTGTGCACCCGCATTACCCCAAGACATATAATCGTACTTTACATCATACAAGGACACTGCTCCGGGATGTACTTGTTGGTCACAGGTTGTACTGTAATTTACGGTTCCGTTACTTTTGTCTCCCTTATCTGCAATACCCAATATTTCACCGTTGGTGACAAGCCCCGAGGCAAAGTCCGAGGCACTGGAAATATTATCATCTGACCTATCCACAGTACCTGCATAGTAGTATTTCCCATTGTGATACCTATAAGCTAATGCCTGGTTTCGAACAGTACTACCCCAAGTGCGACGGTTGGCAATAAACAGCCACTTATTTTCCTTCAAGGTTATGCTTGGGGTATATGAGTTTCCTCCATAATTATCGACCTTAAAGGGTACCGCAGAAATATCACTTGTGCTTTCGACAACATTGTATCCCAACTTGAATACCCTAAAAAAAGTATAGGTAGCCATAAATTGCTCTCTTACTTCTGCCACCAAAGTATTCCCATCAAAGGTAGAGATGCCTGTGTAATTGTGATACGGATTGGTAATGGTAAGCTTAGAATCAACCACCTCTACATAGTTGTTGTTTTCCAACTTAAACATCTTGATATTTTTGCCAGAACTGACCGCAATGATGGTATTGTTGTCCATTACATACATTTGTAAGGGTACGAAACCAGGGGTAGCGATCGTCCTGAAATGAGCCACAGAGTTATTGTTAACCTGAAACACATAGATCTTCTGAATCCCATTCTTACCACCACTTACTACATATTGTCCATTGGTAGCGACGCTGCTGTTACCAAAGTCCATACTGCTGTAACCATCTGGCGGATATACCTTTCCGATTTGGGTAAAATTGGCATTGGCATCGTTACGCTTGTACACAAATATGGCCCCTACCCTTGTGGTCGCACCATTGTCTTCTCGCTCTGCTGACACCGCAAGTACGTTGTTGCGTAGGGACATATTGCCGCCAAACTTACGCTCAGAACCGGGGGTATGCAAAAACGTTTGGCTCAGTGCCCAAGTAGTACCAGATTTCTTGTAAATATTCACGGCACCATAACCTGCACTACAGCCTATGTTACTAGGCAAATAACTGTACCATTCCGCATCGCCCACCACCAAAGTGTTTGCATCCATAGCCATAGAGGTATGTCTAGTGTTTGGGTCACCAAACCAGCCAGGCCGAGACTTGTCTGAGGGTAGCACTTTTTGAATGAGTGGTTGACTGTGCGCATAAAAGCTCACAACGCCTCCCAAAAGGAGGGCACTTTTTTTTAAAAAATTGTTCATGATTTATAAAAATTTAAGTGTTTAAAATTTATGGTGAATACTCGGTATTATTGTGAGTATAATATTACAAAGAGTCTTTCTCAATAAGTGAGAAAAAATACAAAAAACTATTTCAATGCGGCGACAATTGATGAAGCGGCGACGAGAGAGCGGGTAGTTTTCAGAAATGTTATGGTTTATTTCGTTAGTTCACAAGAGCTTATCTACCCGAAAATCTCACAAATATTATTTTTGAAATTCTAAGCTTTTAAGTTTACAATATTTCTAAACAGATTGGTGCTTTAAAAAGATTTGTACTCTACTAAAGAAGCTTACTGTTTTAGAAAAAGTAGGTTCATAATTTATAAAAAAATTATGTATTTTAAACCTATAGTGAATTTGGTATTGTCCCCTAAGTTTTGAATACTATCATTAGTATAAAGAGGCTGTCCGAAAAGGGCAGCCTCTTGTTTTTTAGTGCAATTTAATACTTGTTTTTATGTTATTAAACAATATGAATCTTGGAATAATTTAATTAAAAGTTTCATTTTAGACCTTTTCGGACAGCCCCTTTATAATTAAAATAAATATCCATGTGACATATTTTATTATTTAGAAAAACCAAAGTCACCTTCAAATACACGTAATGGAATTTGAACAATTGGTAGAGAAACAACCCCCGTAACAGTTGCTCCTAATACATCAGAATTTGTAAATTGGCCTATTTCCATCCCTTGCCTCACTGCATAATCAAAATAATTTGTCTTATCAAGTGCTGGTGCAATATAAGTAGTTGTTAATTGATATGAGCTAACCCCAACTCCTGTCAAAACACTAGCCCGACCGAGAACAGGCCCCACCACTTTGGGTCCAAGTAATTCTAAAAAATTTGCTACAGCCCCAGTACCTGCAACAGCCTTATCTGTAGTATTAACCGATGGGTCAAATGTACTATACACATTGGTCAATAAACTTAGTCCAGTCATTCCTTTTCCTATTTTGCCAAGGACATCTATATTTCTAAGCCTACTTGCAAGCCTTAACTCCGATTGCATTTCAAGGGCTACACCTTTATCATAGGTAGCCTTCCAAGTCTGAAGTAACCTAGATTTGATCATCAAGTCATCTACAGCTTGAGCTGCTTGGGATTTCAATATAGGCTCTATAATTATATTATTGACTAAGCCAGCACTACTATTTGCAGAACTCGCATTATTTATAGGAGTATTTATCTCAGGAGCATAAATACCTTCAGGTGCTACCTCTGTATTAGATACTGTAGGTGGCGGTGATGGTGATGGTGATGGTCGAGGAACCACAATATTATCATCATCAAAAATTATCTCTTCTGCCTCATCAGGACTATTAGCATGAATAACAATAGCCTCTTTTCCATTTACATCAATATTGATCAAAGGACTATTTAAAAAAGCATTATATGGACTACAACTAGGATACTTTGTAAACAGTGGATCCATACTCAACCACTTTCCAAGTCGTGCATCATCTGTCTCTTATACACATCTCCGAGCCCACGAGACGTAGAGGAATCTCG
>CAMFLX010000043.1 GCA_945957555.1 uncultured Cytophagales bacterium | reverse complement strand
CACTAGGCCAAAGAAAACAATTAGTAAAAAGGAAACTACCAAGGTATCGGATGATGAAGAAGTAGTACCCAAATTTGTAGAGAACCTAGATGAGGAAGTGAAATTCATCAAGCGGTTTATTGGCTTTCACAACAAGACAAAGGCATTATCTTCTGTATTGTCCTATATCAAATCGCTTCAAAGAGCCATCGTTCAAAAGCTTATCAAGAAATCATCTCCCTATGCGGAGGATATTCGGGTAATCCAAGATAAGCTGGTAAAGCTCTACAATAACTCTAACCCAAGCAGTGAGGTACGCTTGGTTATCAATGATGCAGACCTAGCAAGGTATGTAGGTATTGTTGGTGGTGAAACAGTCTATAAATCAGTAGCCGTTATCAAACGCTTTATCGGAATGCAGGGTAAGGAATTAGAAGTTGATAAGATTGAAGCCTTCCTGAAATATGTTGGCAAAGCCAGTATCACTTCCGAAGATCCATATTTTGATAGGGTTCAGACCATTGTCAACCAAGTAAAGAAATACAAACAAGGTAATCTCAAAGTATCAGACCAAGAACTCAATGGATTGATGGGTATTATAGAAGGTTGTAACTGTCACCTCGGAAGAATCTATGACACTGGTGAAAAAGAACTCCGTAAGTGCCGTTCCAAAAAGTATTCCGATGCCAAGCGTGGAGCTTGTTCACATAACCAAGGCGTGAAGAAAGTAAAGTGTAATGAACTCAACGGAGTAATGACGGCAGAACAAGTAGCCAGGATGGAATTTGAAAAGTTGAATCTTACTGGCAAATGGGCTGCACTTATTGGTCAGCCAGCCACCAACTTTGACATGATGATTTTCGGTCAGCCAGGAAGCGGTAAAACAACCTTCTTGTTATCCTTCGGGCATTACCTGGCTACTAATTTCGGAAGTGTACTGTACGTAAGTGGCGAAGAATATAATTCTGCACCACTTACAGAGAAACTGAACTTATTACCATCCTTGCCTAAGAACCTACATTTTGTAAAAGACCTACGCAATATTCCGGTAGGCAACTATCAGTTCGTAATACTGGATTCAATTACTGATTTGGGAGTAGACTTGGAAAGCTACAAGCTGATGCGTGAGAAATATCCTGATACCGCATTCATCCTCATTTTACAAACCACGAAAGACGGGAAGTTCAAAGGAGGCAAAGAATGGGAACATGAAGTGGAAATTGCTGGAGAAGTGGACAATGGAACCATTAGTATCTACAAGAACAGATACGGAGTAAAGGGTTCTCTGAATTTCTTTGAGGATTAGTATAGAGTTGCCTATAAGTTAAATGAAAGTTGAAAATAGTTAAAAACAGGTTAAAATAAGATGATTATGAGTTGGGGATTTATTAAAGAGCTGTTTAGTGGTGGGAAATTACTGGACGGAGCAAGAGGTATTATTGACGAAGTGGTAACTTCTAAAGAGGAAAAAGCGGAACTGGCTCTCAAACTGGAGCAAATGCTCAAACAACATGAGCAGGAAATTATCAAAGCGGAAAATGAAGACCGTATCTCTGCACGTAATCGTGAAGTGGAAGTAGTAAGGTCGGGTTCACGCAACATTACACAAAATCTGTTGGCTTATATCGGTGTCATTGCCTTCTTTGGAATTACAGGTTATATTCTTTCCAAAGGTTTGGGGAATATGAATACCGAAGAAAGTTTTATTGTTGGTAACCTAACAGGTATGGCAGGAGCTATAGCCAAGGATATTTTTGGTTACTATTTCGGTAGTTCCAAAGGTGAGCGGGAGGTTCAACGATGGAAAAATGATATAAAACATTGATTTTAAGTAGATTTTAGTGATTTAGTAAAGCCTTGACGGAATCCGTCAGGGCTTTTTTGTGTCCAGGCTAAACATATTATGATAAGTAACGTATGTTTTATTGAAATTAAATAGCATATTTGTGCATAAATTTACCACATGGAAGATACTTCAAAACTGGACGAGTTCATCGGGATTCGTTCCTTGCTTAGAGTAACGGAGCTGCATGAGAAGCTCATTAAGCCCATCTTTTTATTGAAGGATGTGGGCGTTCAATACCGTACCGTTCTGCATTGGGATCAACAGGGCTTACTGGAACACAGCCGTGAAGAAAGTGAATGGAGACGTTATGATTACATTCAGTATGTTTGGATTAAAATCATTAATGATCTGAGAACTTTTGGTGTTCCTATCCCCATTATAGAGAAAGCCAAGTCAGAGATACTGACCAAAATCAATTTGAAATGGCTCTTTGAACTGTTTAGTCTCAACAGAGACCAATTGGATAAACTACCCAATGATGATTCTAAAACAGAACTTCTTTCTTTTCTTGAATCCAAAAGCTATGAAAGCATAGACGATAATTTGTCTGTTTCATTTTTGGAATTGATGATTGTGGAAACGCTTACCACTAAAGTGCCTGTATCTCTGAATATTTTTTCGGATGGATTTATTCTACCACTATTTGAAAGTAAACTGGATGTATTTGAACCGGGTGATGTTCGGAAGCTGACGTATGAGACACACGTTAAAATTTCCATCTCTAATATCCTGAACAATTTCCTTTCAGATACTAAGGATTCATTTCTTATTCCACAACTCCAGATACTTGCCGATAACGAAAGAAGGTTACTTGAAATCATACATTCTGGTGAATACGAGACGGTAACTATTAATTTCAAAAACAAGAAAATGAAAACGGTAGAACTGATTAAAGAGCAGAATGTAAAACGCAAAATTGTAGATATTCTCCAAGACAGTAACTATCAAGACATCGTTATCAAAAGCCACAAGGGCGTAGTAACCAGGATTCAGAATACGGTGAAGCTGGTTTTATAGAACAATAAAATACCCTACAACAAAAGGGACTTGGCAAATAAGCATAGCCACTGAAATAGCAGACCTATGCTTTAACCATACAAGCCATGCCAAGGGCTAAAAAGTTAAACAGAGAAGATTTAACACCGGAAAAATTAAGACAGTTTGAAGGATTTGAACAAGTAACAGATGAAGAGGCACAAATGATTTGTGATTTTACTATTCAATATTGTTCAATCATTCACGAAGGACACGAGTTTAATAAAAAAGCACAGAGCCATGAGAAACGTAGCAAAAGGTTTTGAAAAATTTGCCAAAGTAAATAGCAATATCACTAAGGCACTAGGATTCAATTGTGTTATCTACACAAGGGTATCAACCAAAGAGCAGGCTGATAACAATCTTAGTTTGCAGACACAACGAAAAGCTTGTGAAACGTATGCTCAAAAGCAAGGATATAATGTGCTGTCTTATTTTGGAGGTACTTATGAAAGTGCGAAAAGCGATGAACGTAAGGAGTTCAAACGGATGCTTGACTTTGTTAAAAAGAGCAAGGAGAAGGTATCTCATATTATTGTGTACAGTGTAGACCGTTTTTCACGTTCGGGAGCAAACGCCATTTACATCGCATCAGAGTTAAAGAAACAGGGTATCACTGTATTTGCGGTTACTCAACCTACCGATACTACCACGGCCAGTGGTAGTCTTCAGCAAAACATACATTTTATCTTTAGCGAGTATGATAACCAAATGCGAAGAGAAAAATGTATTGCGGGAACAAGAGAAAAACTTTTGATGGGATATTGGTCAACCAAAGCCCCTTTGGGATATGACAATGTAAAAATCAACGGAGAGAAAAAGATTGTCATCAACGAGAAAGGAAAACTCATTAAGAAGGCCTTTGAATGGAAAGCGTATGAAGGCTTGACCAATATGCAAATCAGAGACAGATTAGCCGATATGGGACTTCCTTTGCACAAGCAAATGATAACCAAAATCTTTGAAAATCCTTTTTACTGCGGACTTATAACCCACAATATGCTTGACGGAGCAATCATAGAAGGCAAACACGAAAAGCTAGTATCTAAGGAACTGTTTTTGAAAGTTAGTCAGTTGCAGGATATGAACTCACAAGGTTGGAAAGTCTTTGAAGAAAACGAGCAATTGCCGTTAAAGAAATTTTTGTTGTGCGACAAGTGCGGAAAACCAATGAGGGGCTACATCGTCAAGAAAAAGAACATCCATTACTACAAATGCGGAACTAATGGATGTTGTGTGAATGAAAATGCTAAACGTCTGAACGAACAATTTCAGGACATGCTGAACGAATTTACTTTTGAGGAAAAGTATTTACCAGTATTCCGCTACCAATTAGAGGCTACCTTTCAGAAGTTTAATGAAGATAAGTCTGGAGCAATTGAAACCTTAGAGAAGGAGCTTTGCGACATTGATAAAAAGATTGAGCGACTGGAAGAACGATTCATTAGCGAAGAAATAAATCGTGAGCTCTACGAGAAGTACATCGCTAAATACAAGGAAGAAAAGAAGGAATTTGAAGCCAAGCTTAACGATCTTGAATTTAAGTCGTCGAACCTCAATAAAGAGATAGATACAGCTTTGAAAATTGCAATAAATTTAACGGATTCATGGAAGAATTATAACTATAATACAAAACAGGCACTTCAAAAAATCGTGTATCCAGAAGGAATATACTATGACAAGAAAAACGGGCAGTGTCGAACCAAAAGAGTGAATGAAGTTATGAAGTTAATCGCTTCATTTTCAAGCAAAATAAAGGCAAAAAAAGAAGGGACGATTAACACGAATGTTAATCAGTCCCTTTTTGTAGCGGGAACAGGACTCGAACCTGTGACCTTCGGGTTATGAGCCCGACGAGATACCAACTTCTCCATCCCGCGATGTAATTGGGATGCAAAGGTATGAGGATTTTTCACAAAAAAAAACTATTTTTGTGAAATATTTATGGACAACATACAAAATCATAAAGCGGGCTTCGTTTCCATAGTAGGGAAACCCAATGTAGGGAAATCTACACTTATGAATGCTCTAGTGGGTGAAAAGCTCTCTATTGTCACTTCTAAGGCCCAAACCACCAGGCACAGGATCATGGGCTTCATCAACGGTGAAGACTTCCAGATCATTTACTCTGATACCCCTGGTGTGCTAAAACCGCAATACGAACTTCATAAGTCAATGATGAAGTTCGTGATCACCTCCCTGGAAGACGCCGACGTGATCCTTTTGATCAAAGAGGTAGGCGAAACTCCAGAAAAGGATGAATTCATAGAAATGATCCTCAAAACAGAGAAACCCATTTTTCTGGTCATTAACAAGATCGACACTTCCAACCAAGAAGAGGTAGAAGCAAAAATCAAAGCATGGCAAGAGATTGTTCCTAGCAAAGAAGTAATGGCCGTATCGGCACTCGAAAAATTTGGAGTAGAGAGCATACTGCCCAAGCTGATCGAGCTCCTTCCCACACACCCACCCTATTTCGACAAAGAAGAATACACTGACAAACCAGAACGATTCTTTGCGGCCGAGATTATTAGAGAAAAAATCTTTCTCAATTATCAAAAAGAAATCCCCTATAGCTCCGAAGTCGTGATCACCTCTTTCAAAGAGACCGACAAGATCATCAGGATCATGGCGGAGATTTACGTGGAACGTGACAGCCAGAAAGGCATCATCATTGGTCACCAAGGTGGCGCTTTGAAAAAAGTGGGCATTCAGTCTAGAAAAGAGATGGAAGGTTTCTTTATGAAACAGGTACATCTGGAAACCCATGTAAAAGTTGAACCTGAATGGCGTAGCAAACAGAAATCGCTCCTCAAGTTTGGCTACAACAACAAAGACTAACCTATAACCAAAAAGTATTTCTACAAAACAAGACAATGAAGAATTTAATAGCAATAGTGGGACGTCCAAATGTGGGCAAATCCACTTTTTTCAATAGAATGACAGGCCAAAGAGATGCCATCATGGACGATCAGCCTGGTGTGACCCGAGACAGAAACTATGGATACTCAGAATGGTGCGGTTATAACTTTTCAATAGTAGATACTGGCGGTTATGTGGTCAACTCCGATGATATCTTTGAAGAGCAAATCCGTAACCAAGTGAAGCTGGCTCTTGAAGAAGCCACAGTGATTTTTTTTATGGTAGACATCAGCGAAGGGCTTACTGACCTAGATAAAGACTTTGCCAAATATATCAGAAGGAGTAAAAAACCAGTGTATTTGCTTGCCAATAAGGCGGACTCTCCCAATAAGGCAAATTATGCTGGGGAATTTTACGCCTTAGGATTAGGAGAAGTATATAGTATTTCCTCCCAAAACGGATCGGGTACAGGAGACCTTCTGGATGAGGCAGTGAAACACTTTGAAAAAGATGTTGAATACAAGGATCCTTATGAAGGAATCCCTAAAGTATCTATTCTTGGCAGACCCAACGTAGGCAAGTCATCATTGCTCAATGTGCTATTGGGAGAAAACAGGTCCATCGTTACAGATGTGGCTGGTACCACTCGCGATGCTATCGACTCTTTATATAATGCTTATGGTAAAAAATTCGTAATCACCGACACTGCAGGGATTAGAAAAAAAGCCAAAGTAAAGGAAGACATAGAGTTTTATTCTGTAATGCGCAGCATCAGAGCACTGGAATACTCCGATGTGTGTGTGGTAATGTTAGATGCCACACAAGGCATTGAATCTCAAGATCTAAGCATACTCGCCTTAGCACATAAAAACAAAAAGGGCATTGTTTTAGTGGTAAACAAATGGGACTTATACGAGAAAGACCATACCACCGCAAAGACTTATGAAACGTTCATCAAGGAAAAAACAATGCCGCTAGATTACTACCCAGTATTGTTCACATCGGTGCTTAATAAACAAAGAGTTTTTGATGTTCTCGAAAAAGTAGAATTGGTATATGCAAACAAGACTAAGAAAATCCCAACGCATGAACTCAATGAAGTAATGCTCGAAGTGATTGAAAATTTCCCTCCACCGTCGGTCAAAGGAAAGTTTGTAAAAATCAAGTATGTTACGCAGATTCCTACCCACAGCCCCACATTTGCCTTTTTCTGTAATCTTCCACAGTACGTGAAGGAAAGTTACCAACGTTACTTAGAAAACAAAATAAGGGAAAAGTTTGGTTTTGAGGGAGTTCCGGTTACCATAGTGTTTAGAAAAAAATAACAAAAAATTTGTATGATTAAAAATATTAGCTAAATTTGCACCACTAAAATCTATAAAACAAATTTTAAAATTTCACTGTTATGAAAAAAGTATTTGCTGTACTAGCGGTTTCTACATTGGTAGCGTTCACATCTTGCAAAAAAGCTGAGGATACTGCTACAACTGCAACTGATTCAGTTAAAACTGAGGCTCCTGCTGTAACTGAGGCTCCTGCTCCAGCTGACACATCTAAAGATGCTGCTGCTGCTCCTGCTGACACTGCTAAGAAAGTAGAAGAAGTAAAACACTAAGAATTAATTTTCTTTAGAAAGAACCACGCTTAGGCGTGGTTTTTTTGTTTATATGGAAAACGATAAAGACTTTCTCATATTTAAACGTGTAGTACCTATGGCCGCAGCCTCCTACTGCTATAGGCTATGGAAAACCCATCAATTTTCCTTTAAAATAACCCAACCCAGAAAAACCAAATACGGAGACTATAGGTATGACCGTCGCGACAACAGTCATCAGATCGCAGTAAATGGCAACCTGCACACTTACTCATTCCTCATTACTTATCTCCACGAAGTTGCGCACCTAGTCACTCAGAAAGAATATGGCCATAAGGCACTGCCTCATGGTATAGAATGGAAAAAAAACTTTTCCCTATTGCTCGAACCAGTTTTGACCAAAGAGGTATTTCCCTTGGATATACTATTTGAACTTGAGAACTATGCCATCAGCCCCAAAGCAACCTCTTGCTCAGACCATGAGCTCATGCTCATCCTTCAAAAATACGACCCAGAACACAAGCAACAAACTCTGCTCAAAGACCTAAAGGAAGGGGATAGATTCTTATTACAAGACCGAGTATTTGTAAAAGGCGAACTAAGAAGAACCCGAGTGCTTTGCACTGATGCTAAGAACAAGAAAAAATTCTTGGTATCGAATATTGCCCCAGTCACCAAGATAGATTAGCACCTACATACCTTCAACAATTAAGAGGTATGAAAACAAAAAAGCTACCCAATGGGCAGCTTTCTTATATTTTTATTTATGGATATTTACTTAGTCACCATTATAAACTCTATTCCTACGAATACCACTCATAATACCCCTGTCAGAAGATTTTATGAAATTAATAATCTCATCTCTCTCTTGTGTAACAGGAAACTCAAGTTCTACTTTCTCTACGGCTTTGGTGTTGTTAAAACCTCTCAAATAAATCGTCCTGTAGATGTCCTGAATCTCATTGATCTTCTCATTGCTGAATCCTCTTCTTCTAAGCCCAACAGAGTTGATACCGCAATAACTAATAGGCAATCTTGCAGCCTTAGTATACGGCGGAATATCCTTACCGATAAGAGAGCCTCCCTGTATGATAACATGTGCCCCAATTCTAGTAAATTGATGTACCAATGTTCCTCCTCCCAATATTGCAAAATCATCAATAATGATATGTCCTCCAAGCGTTACCGCATTTGCTAGAATACAATTACTACCGATCACACAATCATGGGCAACGTGTACATAGGCCATTAATAGGCAATTAGCCCCTACTACAGTCTTCCATTTGTCTTTTGTCCCCCTATTGACAGTAACACATTCTCTGATCACGGTATTGTCTCCTATGACACAAGTCGTATCTTCTCCTGCAAACTTCAAATCTTGTGGAGGCCCAGAGATCACAGAACCTGAAAAAATCTTACAATTTTTCCCTATTCTTGCGCCCTCCATAATGGTGACATTTGACCCAATCCATGTTCCCTCTCCGATCTCTACGTTCTTATGGATTGACACAAATGGCTCTATTACAACCTTATCGGCAATTCTTGCCTGTGGATGTATGTATGAAAGTGGTTGGTTCATCTAATTAATTTTTCTTTACAAGCATTGCAGACATAATAGATTCTGTTGCCAAAACCCCATTCACATAGGCATTGCATTCCATTTTTACATATCCTCTTTTAATCGGTGCCAACAGTGTGCACTTATAGACTAACTGATCGCCAGGGACTACCATTTTTTTAAACTTGCAACTTTCCACTCCTAAAAAATAGGTCCAATAGTTACTTGGATCTTCTTGAGCCATTAATGCCAACACCCCACCGGTCTGAGCTAGACCTTCTACCTGAAATACTCCAGGGAAAACAGGATTGTTAGGAAAATGCCCTTGAAATTGTGGCTCATTCATACTGATGTTCTTTACCCCTATTACGGTATTCTCCTCCAAAAACACGATTTTGTCGACCATTTGAAATGGATATCTGTGCGGAAGCATGCTATAGATTTTAGCGGCATCGACTACTGCGGGCATACCAGGGGCCCTTTCTAAAATATTATCAACTCGTTCCATGGATTTTTTTATTTTTCTTGCCAAGGCCACATTGGCTGCGTGACCTGGCCTTTGAGCTATTACGTGTCCCTTTATTCTCTTTCCTATTAGTGCAAGGTCACCAACCATATCTAGCAATTTATGCCTCGCCGGTTCATTTACTTGCCTTAGTTCTATATTGTTAAGAGTTCCCTCTTTTTTTACTTCAATGTTTTTATTGAACAATTTAGACAAATTGCTAAGCTCTTGCGCATCTAGCACTCTATCTACTATAACTACCGCATTATCTAGACTACCACCTTTGATCAAATTGTTTTTAACCAAGAACTCTAGCTCATGCAAAAAACAAAATGTCCTACAGTTGGCAACTTCCTTTTTAAACTCCGACAAACCAGAAAGAGTCGCATGCTGTGGGCCTAATACTGGTGAATTATAGTCTACCATTACAGTAAATTTATAACCCTTCTGTGGCAATACTCCCAACTCTACACCACGTTCTTGTTCACAATGCAACACCTCCTCCTCTATAGAAAAGTACTCTCTGTCAGCATCTTGCTCTACGATGCCAACATTCTCAATAGCATTAATAAATTCGATCGAACTGCCGTCCATAATAGGAGGTTCGGGTCCATCTATTTTTATCAAAACATTGTCAAGATCCATGCCTACTAGTGCTGCAAGCACATGCTCAACAGTATAAACACGTACCCCATTCTTCTCAATAGTAGTTCCTCTGGAAGTATCAACTACTAGGTCACAATCTGCATCCACAATAGGCTGATGCTCTAGGTCTGTTCTTTGAAACTTAAACCAATGATTTGGTCCTGCCGGACAAAATGTAAGGGTAGATACTACTCCTGTATGTAATCCTATACCTTTAACACTTATCTCCCCTGCTAATGTTTTTTGTTTTTCAGCCATTAAATAGAAGTAAAAATGGAACGAATCTAGTCCATTTTGTTATACAAATTTATCACTTTTTCTTCCAATTCTTCAAGTTGTTTTTGCACTCGAGGTAAATTTTTGAAAATCACACTCGACTTTAACTGTGATTTGTAGTCAAATGCTGGTGACCCGCTCAATGCGGTACCCTCCTTTTCAATAGTTTTCGACACGCCCGACTGAGCACCGACTTTAGTTTTGCTAGCGATATTAATATGTCCAACAATACCTACTTGTCCACCAATCATGCAATTGTCTCCAATAACGGCAGAACCAGAAATTCCAGCCTGAGCAGCTATTACCGTATTGCTTCCTATCACTACATTATGAGCTATTTGAATTAAGTTATCCAACTTCACCCCTCTTTTAATTATAGTAGACCCCATCGTAGCACAATCAATCACTGTATTAGCGCCGACATCTACATTGTCTTCAATGACTACATTACCCAACTGAGGTATAGACTTATAAGTACCATCAGCTTGGGGTGCAAATCCAAAACCGTCGCTTCCTACCACAACCCCGGCATGGAGCTTACAGTTTGAACCAATAACACAATTGTCATATACTTTTACGCCTGCATAAAGTATCGTATTGTCTCCAATTTTCACGTTATCACCAATAGAAACATTAGGATAAATCTTTACGTTGTTTCCCAAAGACGAATTCTTTCCTATATATGAAAAAGCACCACGATAATGACTAGCTCCTATAGTAGCAGATTCATGTATATATGCAGGCTCTTCTACGCCAACCTTGCTATATTGCAAAAACTTATGATATTCTTCAAGTAATTTGGTAAATGCCAAATAGGGATCATCAACAAGTATAAGTGTAGCTTTGATCTCTCTCTTCGGAACAAACGCCTTATTAACAAGTACTACACCTGCACTACTTTCGTATAGAAAATTTTCATACTTGGGATTAGCGAAAAAAGTGATCTGGTTGTTTGTCGCCGATTCTATTTTGCCAATATCATTTATAACTTGAGAAGCATTTCCTTTAACTTCCCCACCCAACATTTGAGCGATTTGTAGTGCTGAGAATGATAACATTACTTAACCTTAAAGTGACAAAGGTAATACTTTTTTACAATCTTACTTAAAGATTTGATGTTTGGCAAATCGGAAGCATCTGCAATATCTTGTAAACTACCATTTTTATTTAGTATCATGATATTATTTTTAGTAGATACATATGCCTCATTACTAATAACACCACTGACGCACAAATATTTAGATTCACCAGGTTCAAAACCAAGCTTACGCTCAATATCACACCTTAAGTTATCCTGTTGGTCTTGATCTGGAGCCTCCGAAAAAATGATTGTTTTAAACAATCTTCTATCAAGTAGTGCATTACTCAATAAATTCAGAACCCTATCACCACTATACTGCCAGTCCTTTATACATGCCCAAATATCATTGTCATCCAATTTGGTAAAAGCCTCCAACAAAGTAAGTTCATCTATGAAACATTGTTCGGTAATTTCTCTTTTAAAGAAGGGTTCCAATGCCTTAGTCACGTATACCTGATAGCCAGTCGACAATAATTCCTTCGCTCTTTTGATTGCCTGGATAATAATGGCTTCTGCACTAATGCTTGTCTTGTGAAAATACACCTGCCAATACATTAAGCGTCTGGAGTTCAAAAAATTTTCTACGGAATAAATCCCCTTTTCCTCAACTACCAGTTGGTTCCCAACCACATCAAACATCTTGATAATACGTTCCGCACCCACAGTGCCTTCCGTAACCCCAGTAAAGAAACTGTCCCTATTAAGGTAGTCCAGTCGGTCTATATCCAACTGACTGCTTACAAGTTGATGTAGAAAATTTTTATGATAAGATCCTTCAAATATCTGGATGGTAGTACTTAACCTCCCGTTAAGTTCTTTGTTGAGCCTGTGAATTAGAAGAGAGGATATCCTTTCATGTTTTACCCCAGAAAGCAAGGTATATTCTAAGGCGTGTGATAAAGGCCCATGCCCAATATCATGAAGTAAAATTGCAAGAATCGTGGACTCATATTCTACTTCTGTAATATCGTGGCCTTTTTCTCTTAATGAATCAAGAGTAATCTTCATCAAATGCGATGCACCTAATGCATGATGAAATCGTGTATGCAATGCACCAGGATATACATAATCCGCAATACCTAATTGTTTAATCCTCCTAAGCCTCTGAAAAAAAGGATGTTCGATTACTTCAAATATTAAATCGCCCTGCAGCTTTATAAATCCGTAAACGGGATCGTTAATTACTTTCTTTTTCAATTGTCAAACTAAAATTTACGTAAATAAGGTATTTTTGCACTAATATTCAACTCATTTGGACACATACAATCATAAATATAAATACAGCACAACCATAAAAACTTTGGCAAAAGAGCTCGGGTTTGATTTCTGCGGCATTTCAAAAGCTGATTTCCTAGAAGAGGAAGCCCCTAGGCTAGAAAAATGGCTCAAGGATAATATGAATGGGCAAATGCAATATATGGAAAACCATTTTGACAAAAGATTGGATCCTAGGCTTTTGGTTGACGGCGCCAAATCAGTGATTAGTTTACTTTACAATTATTATCCTGAAAAGGAAATAGAAAACACTCCTAAAATATCAAAATATGCCTATGGAGAAGATTATCATGTAGTCATAAAAGACAAGTTATTTGAAATGGTGAATAGACTTCAGGAGCATGTTGGTCAATTTTCTTTTCGAGCATTTGTTGACAGTGCCCCTGTTATGGAAAAAGCTTGGGCTCAAAAATCCGGTTTGGGTTGGATCGGCAAAAACAGTAACCTTATTACCAAGACTCAAGGTTCTTTCTTTTTTTTAGCCGAACTCATATGTGATCTTGAACTTGAATACGATGGTCCTATTAAAGATTATTGTGGCACTTGTACCAGATGTATTGATGCTTGTCCAACCGATGCGATAAGTAATCCTTATACTGTAGACGGCAGCAAATGTATTTCATATCTTACGATCGAACTCAAAGAAAATATTCCCCAAGAATTCAAGGGCAAGCTAGACAATTGGATGTTTGGATGTGACATATGTCAAGATGTATGTCCATGGAACAGGTTTAGCAAGACACATCAAGAGCCAAGATTTAAGCCTTTGGATATATTACTGGACATAAGTGCTAATGACTTAGAAAACATGAATGAGGAAACTTTTAAAAAAACCTTTAAAAGCTCCCCCATTAAAAGATCAAAGTTCTCCGGATTTATGAGAAATTATAATTTTCTAAAATAAGAACTTAATGTTTTCATATAGTAACTCTTTATACGATGCACCAATAGGAATCGTCTTAAGGCTAATGTATATGTCATTGCCTTCTATATAGTCTATCTTATTTATGTTCACAATATAAGATCTATGAACACGTAAAAAGTTACCCCCACCAAGTTTCACCTCTAGAGATTTCATGGTTGTATGGACGATGAACTTGTTGTTTTCAGTAACAATAATCACATAGTCTGCGAGAGCTTCTACATATATAATCTCGTCTAGGGCTATTCTTATTGTCTTCAATTCAGATCTAAAGAAAACTACCGAAGAATTATTAGATTCGTACTCTACCGCCTCATGAACAGTTAAGGCTCTTTCAACAGCTCTAATTAATCTAGGAAACAACATTGGCTTTTCAAGATAATCAAGGATATTATACTCGAATGCCTTAACCGCATCGCTAGCTTTTGAGGAAATGAGAACCACCAGTGGTGGATTTTCCAACATGCTCAGAAATTCAAAACCGCGCATGTCTTCAAGATCTGCACCCAACAGAATCAAATCTATTTTGCTTTTCCTGATCTCATTTAACGCCTTTGTGCCCGAAGCGTATGTGTTTATAATGTTCAGATTGTTAAGTTTAGGTAGATTTGACTTCAAAAAATCAACATTTGATTCATCAGCATCTACTATTACGACATTCATATTGTTTTATTTGTTATTGATTAACTTGGACACATACTTACCTAGAATATCAAACTCCAGATTAACTATAGATCCCTTTTCTAAATTTTTAAAAGTTGTAAACTCAAAGGTGTAAGGGATGATACAAACAGAAAATGAGTCTTTGTGAGAATCAACAACCGTAAGACTTACTCCATTTACAGTTACAGAACCTTTTTCCACTGTAACAAAATTATTACTGCTATGGTTTATGACATATTTCCAACTTCCATTCAGGTCTTCTTTTATCTCACAAACCCCAGTACCATCCACATGACCTGTGACAAAATGTCCATCAAACCTATCGCTGGCTTTCAAACATCTCTCCAAATTAACAAAATCTCCAACTCTAATGCTACCAAAATTTGTTTTATTTACAGTTTCCTGTATCAATGTTACATAGTAGAGTTCTTCATCCATTTCTGTAACCGTCAAACAAACTCCATTATGAGCAATGCTCTGATCGATTTTAATTTCGTCTAAAAATGAACATTTTACTCCTAATATCAAATTAGTTTTTTCATTTTTTAAAAATTTAACTTCTCCCAGTGCCTCAATGATTCCAGTAAACATTTAATTTTGCAATTGTATTTCTTACAAATATCAATAATTACAGTCGCTTAAAAAAATTTTTACATGTTAGTAGATTCATACAAGCACAAGGGCATGCGGAAAAATCTGGTAGAGATTTTGAGCCAAAAAGGAATCTCAGACAAAGCCGTACTTGATGCCATTAATAAGGTTCCCAGGCATTTTTTCTTAGAAAATGCTTTTGAGGCCCATGCGTATGAAGACAAGGCATTTCCTATTGGCAATGGACAAACCATTTCTCAGCCTTATACTGTCGCATTTCAAACACAATGTCTCCAAATCAAAAAGAATGACAAGGTACTGGAAATTGGTACTGGATCTGGCTATCAAACCAGTATACTTTTAGAACTTGGCGCGGATGTATACTCTATTGAATACGTCAAGGAACTTTATGATAAAACTAAGTATTTTCTGAATTTCCTTGGATATAAAACAAACCTCTATAACGGTGATGGAACTCTTGGTCTATCTAAGTATGCCCCATACGATAAAATCATAGTTACTGCAGGTGCGCCTACGGTTCCAGACACACTGATTGAACAATTAAAAATAAATGGAATTTTGATCATACCTGTGGGTAACCGAGAAAAGCAAAGCATGGTAAAACTCACGAAGGTTTCCGAAAACCAACTTGTCAAAGAAACGTATGAAAACTTCAGTTTTGTTCCATTGGTCGGAAAAAACGGGTGGTAATTTTTTTTAGTAACAAAATTTTTATATTTTTGGCTCTTTCGGATAGAGATCCATATTACGATATATATATGAAATATTTACTACGTACACTATTATTATTGAGTATATCAGCGTTTTCCCAAACGCCTCCAACGGGTGGCCACCATGGCCATGCAGGTCATAACGAGCACATACACAAAACGATGCACCCTCACATGCATCTTCATAAAAAGAATTATTTGAATGCCATCAAATTAGAAATGGGGCTTGCATCAGGGACGTATTACGGCGAGCTTTGTGACAAAATGGACTGCTTTACTTTTAGACCTGGCCTAAGTGTTGGCCTAAACTATAGGTATGATAAACGTTTCATTTTTAGAGGGCAGATGAATTACCTCACCTTGTCAGGTTCAGACAAAGGAAGAGACAACCAAACTCGTAACTTATCTTTCTTAACTCATGGTATTGAGTTCAATGTTGGAGCAGTTTACGATATTGTTAGATTTGAGCCACTTTATTTTAGAAGAGCAGATATCGTGCCCTACTTACATGCTGGTATTGGAGTTTTACAATACAACCCTACTACAAGGCTAAATGGAGAGTGGTACAGGCTAAGACCCATTAAAACTGAAGGTGTAAAATACTCACAATTTGCACTCGTTATACCTTTCGGTTTTGGTTTGAGGATCAAACTCTTAGACCACTGGGATCTATGTACCGAATTCGGATATAGATATACACGTACGGATTACTTAGATGATGTTTCAAAAAATTATGCAATAAAACCAGTTCAAAGCAAGGCCGAATTTGATGAAGCCATTGCAAATCCTAACCGTGACAATTTACAAAAGTTACTAAGTGACAGATCTTGGGAAATTAACAATTACAATTATGACAGACCAAACAACTGGTACTATTATTATTACACAGTTGGCTCTGATGGGAAATTGGTCCTCAACGATCCAGAAGTAACCGGAAAATATAGGAAAAGAGGAAATAACTTAAGAAATGATGGTTATTTCATGTTTACAGCAAGAGTAGAATATACAATAAAAGTGACCAAACAGCGTATCGTTAGCTTTAATAAGGTGTTTACCCCACGTTTCAGAGCTAGAAAACGTTAAAAGGAAACTCATAAAACTTTAACTAGGCTGCCTTGGGCAGCCTTTTTTATGCAAGAATCAAAAAAAACATCCGATTCCTTTGTTGTAATGACCGAAATGGTCTTACCCAATGACACCAATACTCTCACAAACTTGATGGGGGGAAGACTACTGTACTGGATGGACATTGTCGCTGCAATTGCAGCCCAAAGGCATGCTAATTCTATTGTGGTAACTGCCAGCGTGGACAATGTTTCCTTTCAACAACCGATCAAACTTGGAAATGTAGTCACTATGGAGGCTCGTGTAACTCGTGCATTTAACACCTCGATGGAAGTCCTCATAGAGGTTTATGGAGAAGACATTCCTAATAAAACCAAATTCAAAAGTAATTCCGCATTTTATACCTTTGTTGGGGTAGACTTAGATTCCAAACCAAGAAAAGTTCCTGAAGTAGTCCCTGAGACCGATATTGAAATTGAACTATACAATCAGGCACTTCAAAGAAGGCAGATGAGACTTGTTCTTGCGGGTAGACTTAAACCCAGCGAAGCTACCGAATTAAAAAACCTATTTAACTTATAATATAATTAACAATAAAAAAGCTTTCAATAGCTTTTGAAAGTTTAAAAACTTCATTATATTTGTACTATATTCGATACAATGAAGTTCGTAGAAGCAAAACAGGAATTCTTACAAACATGGGGCAGGCTCGGTAGCGAATGGGGCATTAACAGAACCATGGCTCAAGTACATGCTTTGCTACTCATCAGCCCAAAGCCATTAACTACCGAGGACATTATGGTCGACTTGAGTATTTCTCGGGGAAATGCGAATATGAACCTAAGGGAGCTACTTTCATGGGATTTGATCGAAAAGGTATTAGTCCCCGGTGACAGAAAAGAGTATTTTACTGCTGAAAAAGACATGTGGGAAATTGCCAAAAAAGTAGCCAAGGAACGTAAACGCAGAGAATTGGAGCCCGTAATAAAAGTTCTAAATAGGCTAGAACAGGTCGAAGATTCTGAAAAAGAAGCCGAGGTCAAAGAGTTTAAAAAAAGAATAACTGAACTGAATGAATTTGTGACTAAAATGGATAAATCGGTTGATACAATGTTAAGAGCAGAAGAGAATTGGTTCTTTAGCTCGATCATCAAGATGATTCGTTAACCGAAGGATTACCCTTAAACAACGGGAGAGAAATCTCCTTTTTTAAAATTAAAATGTTTCATTGTTTACTGAAAATACCGAACGATTAATACAATGGAAATAGTAGATCAAGTATTCCTAAAAACAAAAGACAAACACAAACTGATAAAGTTTGAGTATTACATCCAAATAACACTATTTTGGACAATAATAGGCTGTGCTTTAACCTTGATAGGTTTGTACATAAGTGCTTTGCTCATGCTACCTTGGGGCTTTATACAACTTATCAGTGCCATCAAAAATACCGCACAAATAACGAATGATATTATCCATAGAAAATTCTATCAGATATATTGGTCGGGAGTTGTCCTTGTCACTGTACTTTTCATTATCTGTGCCACCACGAATGAAGTCAGCTTTGCCATTATAGCTATGCTATTCAGCTTTATACTTGGCAGTTTTCACACTTATATCATTAGACACATTTATATAAGCTATAAACAAACTCATTTATGAAAAAAATAGACTACTACATTCAATTAGTACTTCTGAATACAACAATACTTGCTACACTGTTTATCAATATAAATTCCCAGATAAGCACTTGTGCTAAAATCAGTTGTATCCTTTTAGTGATATGGCAATCTATCAGCGCACTTGTCCAGATCTTTAAGCAGTTTAAAACCAATATAGAAAAGGAAAAACTAAAAAATTATTGGTCATTAGTGCTTTCACAAGCTATTGTTGCAACTGTTTATGGCCCAACTCATCCAATCTTTTTAGCATTACTTGCTTCCGCATCTTTGTACTACTTGTCTTTTACACACAAACTAGTTCATTTCAAAAGAGAGAAGGCTCTCTGGTAATTAAATCGCTATCACTATGAAACATCATACTTTAAACAAAATCGATTGGAAAGACCTAGTTCATCTAAACTCTTGGGAAATATTTGTAGAAAATAATATCACTGTACCCTGGCTCATAAGCTCTTGGTTGTTGGCCAATTACGAATGGTATCCTTTGGCGCTTGTTTGCTCTTTTTTCCTTTTCTTAACGGGTTTAAGACAGGCTCATAATGCATTTCACAATGCACTAGGCACTCACAATATTCTAACTAAACTGAGTATGGCCATGAATAGTCTCGTTCTTTTGGCCTCGATGCATGCGGTAAAACACACACACCTACTCCATCACAAACATTGTCTTACAGATGAAGATCTGGAGGGGAAATGCGCGCAAATGAGTGTCCTTAGAGCATTACTCTATGGACCTATCCATATTTACAAAATCCACATAAAGGCCCTATTGGAAAATAACTTGAAATTAAGGTTTTGGACATTGTTAGAACTAAGCCTGATCATCATATTTGTTGCCACTGCATTTATATTTCATATCAAGTTCCTGATGTATCACTGCATAGTTATGGCAGTAGGAGAGTTAACCAGTGCGTTTTTTGCGGTTTGGACTGTACATCACGACTGCGACGAAGAATATTATGCAAGAACGCTCGATAACAAATGGAAGAACAGGCTCACTTACAATATGTTCTACCACTGGGAACATCATCAGTTCCCGGCAGTCCCAACGATAAAACTGCCCGAATTGGCCAAAAGAATCAAAAATCAGAGCATCAAAAACCCAATCAAACAGGTATTCTGAGTATCAAACAATAATAAGAAACTATAAATATGAAAATAGTAATCTTCGGAGCAAGTGGTTTTCTAGGAAAAGCATTAGCTGTGCATTATTTAGAGAATGGAAACAATGTATACTTAATTTCCAGAAATGACCCAAAAGTTGAAAGAGCACAGTTTTATCCATGGGACGGAAAAACACTCGGCACTTGGGTATTATGTCTTGAAGAAGCTGATATTGTGATCAATATGGCTGGAAAGTCAGTCAATTGCAGATATACCAAACAAAATAAAGAATTAATCTATAGTTCAAGATTGGATACGACCACTATTATTGGCATAGCCATAGAAAAATGTAAGCATCCCCCAAAATTTTGGATCAATTCATCATCAACAACCATTTATCGCCATGCGACGGATAAGCCACAAGATGAACCCACTGGAGAGATTGGAACGGACTTCTCTTGTGATGTTTGCAAAAAATGGGAGCGAGCATTCTTTCAAACAACAACTCCTTCCACTATTAAATATGCACTCAGAATCGCATTGGTATTGGACAGTCATGGAGGTGTATTGCCTGTATTAACTAAACTAGTTAAGGCGGGTCTCGGTGGCGCACAAGGTTCTGGTACTCAAAAGGTAAGCTGGATCCATATCGAAGATTTTCTCAGATCTATTGAGTTTATCACCATTCAAAAGCTTCCAGAAGGTATTTACAACATTTGTGCACCAAACCCAACAGACAATGAAACAATGATGAGGCATCTTCGAAAAAAACACGATGCATTTATAGACCTACCAACAAAGAAATGGATGCTTAAAGTAGGTAGCCTACTTTTACAAACCAAAGCTGAGCTAGTTTTAAAAAGTAGATGGGTTATCCCTACTAAACTTTTGCAAGCTGGGTTTGTATTTCAACGAAAAATGATTGACGAAGTATGAACATTAATACAAGGGAAATCGACCAAATTTACCAAAGGTATTAGTTCCTGAGGGCTTACTGATTTTTCTTTTCGAGCTATTGGCTCTTATAGATATAAGTCTTATGTAAACTTTTATCAACTTAAATAGAGTGTATTTTGATTTCCGAGTCGGTGATTTTAAAAGTTCTTCCATACATATATAAACGTGTAAGGTAAATATACGATAATCAAGCACTTAGGAAACCGAAAAACAATTATGTGGCTAAAGGGATTTATTAAGTGGCAAAAAAAATCCCTCACTTTCGCGAGGGATTTAAATATTCCTGTATTAAAGGAATTATATTCTTTCTTTGATTTTTGCTCTTTTACCTTTAGCGGTACGCAAATAGAACAATCTAGCTCTACGCACTTTACCTCTTCTTACCAAAGCGATAGAATCAATAGATGGAGAAAGCACTGGAAAAATTCTTTCTACACCAACACCATTAGATATTTTTCTAACTGTTACAGTTTCTCCATTGCTGTTTACATTTCTCTTTTGCAAAACAACACCTTGGAACTGCTGAATACGCTCCTTGTTACCTTCTTTAATTTTAACAGAAACGTTAATTGTATCTCCAGAATTATACACAGGAACACTCGCTCTTTTATCTGCGTACAATTTTTCAATTTCTTTTAATAGAGGATTCATTTTTTGTATTATTTAATATTTTCCCTAAAAAGGACTGCAAATATACTGAAATGTTTTTACAATACAACAAAATAACAAAAAATAATATGTATTTAACGATCCTAAGAAAGTACTCCTCATATTTATTGAGCTGTTTTGAAAAAATCCTTATTATTGTGTGAATTTTATATGCTAAAAAACATGAAAAAACTTTTTCTCTGGCTTATTGCCGCAATGGCGACACTTATGATGTCGTGTACACAAAAACCAAAGCATCTGTCTTACATTCCCAGCAATAGTCTTGGAGTAATGGCTTACGACGTCAAAAGTATGGGCATGAAAAGCTTAACCTTCGATGATGTCCTTAAAACTTTTAAGAATCAAGACAAAGATTCCATCATGACCAAACTAAAAGATTCGGGTGTGGATTTCCTCAACACCGTTTATCTATTCGGTTCTGGTAGCAACGAGACTGATATGGAATTTGGGGCTTTATTCATCGTGTCCGATCAAACTAAATTTGAAAAAGGAATAGAAGAATTCTCAAAAAACGATGGTAAGAAATTCCAAACAAAAGGTGATGTAAAATATCTTGTAACAGAAGCCGTAGTATTTGCACACAAAGGCGATATTGGTTTGGTTATTTTTTCAAAAAATGCTGCCGAAAAAAGAGCAGTTGAAGTGCTAGACGCAAAACCAGAAAACACTCTAATCGCTGCTAACAAAAATTTCGCCAGCAATGCCAGCTCTAAGGCTGATATTAAAATTTGGATTGATTATGGCAAGATTACAGAACTAGTCAAAAAAATAAATCCAATGGCAAGTTCATTTGGCTTGGATGACTACAAAGATTCATACCTTACAACTGACATCAATTTTGAAGATGGCAAAATAGTTGGTAACTATAAAGTTGATGGATCAAAAGCGTTGTTTGAAAAAATTAGCAAACTCACGAAGCCTTCAGTAAATGCCGAAATCGTAAAAAACCACCCAGGAAACGACCTGATTCTTGCTTATGCTGCTGGAATCAGTTTCTCAGAACTAGGCAAACAATACACTATGCTCAAAGGTCCTGTGGATATGACACTTGACCGCGTATATAAAGGATTGACTTATGATTATCTTGCTGAAACCTTTTCTGGAGACATTGTTGGCTCAATCAACGGTATAAGAGTAGTACAAAAGGAAAAATACGACTACTTGACAGATTCAACCTATATGGCTCCTGAGCCTACCGTTGATTTTGCGGTGTCATTAGGTGTTGCAGATAACAAAAAATTAAATCCAATTCTTGATTCTTTGGCCGCTAAGGGCATGATCGTAAAAAATGGTAACAATTACGCTATCATGGGAGGCATCGCTAGTATCTTTGTTAAGGAAGGCGTACTACAAATCGTTGGTTCTAAAGAATATGCAGATCAACTGGCTTTGGGCAAAACAGAAAAAATAAGTGGAGAGGCCCTTTCTGTTCTTTCAGGAAACGCAAGTGCAATAACGCTTGATCTCACTAAAGTAAAACCAGAGGCACTTGACGCATTTGACAAGGAAGCTAAAGAAGCTTTTAATATGGTTACTATAGAAGGAGCTGTGATTAAGAACTTCAAACCTGAGAGTACTAGCTCTAAGGGAGAGTTTGTTGTCAATTTCAAAGACAAGAAACAAAACAGTTTAAAAAGCCTAGGCCAAATGTTCATGGAAATTGGAAAAAAGGCCGAAGAGAAAAGGAAACAAAGAGAAGAAGAAATGCAAAAGCTTATGGAGTCTATTCAGGACAGTACTGTGGTAGATACCGTAAGTGCTGCAACTGGTAGTACGGAACTTCCATAAACACAATGAACATATCATTTAAAAAAGTAACCCCGTCGCCACTCGACGGGGTTACTGATTTACAGACAGAAATTTGGGGTAAGGACTTTGAGTTCGTCACTGACCAATACATTAAAATCTTTGCTCCTTCTGGCAAAGGCAAGTCAAGTTTTATGCATCTTTTATATGGCCTTAGAAACGACTATAAAGGATCTATCTGTATTGATGGTAAAGACATAAAAACTTTTTCCTCGCAAACTTGGGCTACAGTACGTCAAGAGAAAATATCCATGCTATTCCAAGACCTACGTCTTTTCTTGGACTTAACGGCCTTGGAAAACATAAAACTCAAATATGAACTCAAAAGCTTTAAAGATTGGAACAGCCTAGAATCCTTATTTGAAAGACTCAATATTGCTCATGTAAAAAACAAACCTTGCGCACACTTATCTTATGGTGAGCGACAGAGAGTTGCTATCATCAGAGCTTTGGTACAACCTTTCGAGGTTTTGCTATTAGACGAGCCTTTCAGTCATCTTGACCGCAATAATGCTGAAATAGCTTCAGAACTCATACAAGAAGAATGTAGGGCCAGAAAAGCACACTATATATACACTAGTCTTGGCAGTGATGTGTATCTTAATGAAACCAAAGCATTTAGGCTATGAAGAAAACCATTCTCAAAATATTCTGGAAAGTAACCAAACTAAACACCCTCCTCTTGTCGGCTTTGGGTTTTTGCCTTGGGATAAGTTTTGTTTTGATTGGTCTCAAGATCTACCAAAATGTGTTTAGTTCTTTTAGCTCCGAGTTAGAAAAATCTGATTTTGTAGTACTTAGTAAGGACGTGGTCATTTTCAATACCATACTCAACTCCAAGTCTGTATTAGAACAGAGAGAAATAGACAGTTTACAAAAGCAACCCTTCATAGAAAAAATAGGATTTTTTACCCCCAACCACTTTAGAGTATGGGCTAAGGTTTCTGCAGGTGGTGGTCTAGAGTTTGCTACAGAGTTATTTTTTGAATCCGTGGCCGATGAATTTGTGGACAGCCGACCTAGCAACTTTAGATGGACAGACCCAAGTGATCCTGTTCCTATTATAGTTTCGGAAGATTTTATCAATTTATACAACTATGGCTATGCAATTAGCAGTGGCTTGCCTCAAATCTCCAAAGGAACAGTAGCCCTCATCCCGCTAGAAATCGAACTTTCTGGGCCTAATGGCAAAAAGACTTTTTCTGGAAAAATCGTTGGTTATAGTGAGCGGATTTCTAGTGTACTCGTACCTCTGAATTTTATGCAATGGGCAAACAAAAACATTGGTGGATTTTATGGGACGGACAAGCCCTCTAGGCTCATCGTAAAAACTAATAAAAAATATGCTGGAGGCATGGATAAATACCTATCTAGCAATAATTTACTGATAAATTCTGACAAACTAGGAACTGCCAAGCTCAATGCTTGGGGTAAAATATTGGTGGACATTCTCATGGTTATAGGACTTGCCTTTGTTCTCTTCTCCTTTGTGATCGTATTACTTAATTTTTCGCTCATCATCACCGAAGCAAAAACCGAAATCTTACTATTGTTACAATTGGGCTATACTACAGCAACCATTACAAAACACCTTTGGTTATACATGGCTGTATACATGACCATAGTATTCGCTTTTTCGGCTGTCGTATACTATTCATCTTATACATACTTGAATAAAATTTTGACCTCAAGAGGGCTCTTTTATGAAGACATAAACTCTAAGTCGCCCCTACTCCTGCTCTTATTAAGCTATTTAATATTGAATGGCTTAGGCTATTTGTTTATTATGAATAATATCAGAAAACGAAACAAAGTATAAGGTACAAAACAACAAAAGGGGCCTAGATTTAGGCCCCTTTTGTTGTTACTATACATCAAATGATTACCAACCCAATATGTAGGCAAACATTAGTGGTGCTACTATAGTGGCATCAGACTCAACTACAAACTTTGGAGTATTAATATCGAGCTTGCCCCATGTAATCTTTTCATTTGGCACAGCCCCTGAGTAAGATCCATAAGAAGTTGTGGAATCAGAGATCTGACAGAAGTATGACCAGAATGGTACATCGTGCATTTCCATGTCTTGATACAACATGGGCACTACACAGATAGGGAAGTCCCCAGCGATACCACCACCAATTTGGAAAAAGCCGATACCTTTGCCAGCACAATTATCTTTGTAATAACCAGCAAGCCACATCATATACTCTACACCGGACTTCATTGTTGTAGGTTTGAATTGACCTTTGATACAATATGAAGCAAAAATGTTACCCATGGTACTGTCTTCCCAGCCAGGCACCACGATTGGCAAATTCTTTTCCGCTGCAGCGATCATCCAGCTGTCTCTAGGATCTATTTCGTAGTACTGCTGTAATACACCTGAATTTAACATTTGGTACATGAACTCATGAGGGAAATACCTCTCTCCCTTTTTGTCAGCGTTGTTCCAGATTTCAAAAAGATGCTTTTGCAAACGACGGAATGCCTCCTCTTCTGGAATACAAGTATCGGTAACCCTATTGAAATGGTTTTCTAAGAGATCCCACTCGTCTTGAGGGCTTAAATCTCTGTAATTGGGCACTCTCTTGTAAGAATTATGAGCTACTAGGTTCATGATATCTTCTTCTAAGTTTGCACCAGTACAAGAGATAATATGTATTTTGTCTTGACGAATCATTTCTGCCAAGGATTTGCCTAGTTCAGCCGTACTCATGGCACCTGCCAGGGTCACCATCATTTTGCCGTTATCGAGCAGTTGAGTTTCATACCCTTTAGCGGCATCAACCAAAGCTGCGGCATTGAAGTGCAAATAATGCTTTTCAATAAATTGAGAAACTGGTCCTTTCATTAATTTTTTAATTATTTATAATAATATTTATGCAAAGTTATGAATATTTACATTTTGCGGAATGCTTTTTGAATTATTAAAAATTATGTTTTTGTGAAGAATCAATTTCATATATTTGACATGATTTTTTATCAATCAATACGTTACGTGGTTTAAACACATTTATGAATAAAAAAATCTTAAGCTTTTATTATCTCACGATTATATTATTGTTTTTAGGTAGCTTTTACATACTTGCAACCGACATCAGTATATTTTATAAAAAGATTCTAATTGTAGGTCTTTGTGCACTCAAGACCTTGTTTTTCATGATCAACGTAATCAAAAAAGAGATTGATTTGTTTGACAAAGAAATCAATGGTGACAAGGAGCAGTATTCTACAATCCTCTTATCAGTTTTCTTGATCATTATTTCCTACAGCCTCGATTATTTTCTACTATACAGTATTGATATCAACTGCTTCCAACCTTTACTTAAAGAAGCTGGATCTCCAAAACTATTGTGGAATAGTTTTTATTACAGCTCTATGATTTTTTTCTGGATGGGCATTGCAGACCTCAATGTCAACTGTAGTACAGGTCAATTCATAACATGGGCGGAAAGTATGGTTACGTTTTTTATACTCTCCTATGGAACATTCAAGTTCCTCAAACACTAGAAACCTATAGGCGATACGTTTACTCTATAACCAATTTTTGAACCCTCACTCCATTTTCGTTCCTCAAAGAGACCTGATAAATACCAGGCTCAAACATCCTCAAATCGAGTTGCAATTCTGTAGATTCCATAGGCAACTCATATAGTTGCCTGCCTGAAATATCTGTAACCCTCAAGTATGTATTTGCATTTTCACTTTGGCGCGAAATTACGGCCGTTTTTTGAGCAGGATTTGGGTAAATATTAAAATAAGTTTTTGCCAGTTTCTCATCATCCACCCCAGTATAAATATTAAGTTTTATGATGATTGGTGAGCTGGTTAAATTTAATGTACTACCAGACTGTTGGCTGATGATGCCAGTACTTGAATAATCCCAAGGATACATATCCAGCAAAGACGTATTGCTAGCAAACAGACTTGGCAAAGTGTAACTTACATTGGACACCTCACTTAAATCTGTTGTTGTCTTGGCCCATAGCACGATAAGGGTATCTACACCGTTCATAAATACAGCACCGTCCACTTTGCTATTTAATTTCAGGCTGTCGGTCATGGTTACGTTGTAATCGTATTTCTCCAAAAGCGACACCATAGTTTTAACTCCAACACCTGATTGATTTAAAGTTGCAGTAGCAGTAGTAGCCTTATTTAAATTGTAATATAAACCCATGAGATCGTTACCTTCTAAGTCGCTAGTACTTGCAGACTCATCGCGGGTATCGCCAATAGTGTACAAATTCACATACTTCAAATCATTTTTTTGCCCAGCAATGTACAACTTCATAAGGAAATTGCGTTGTGCCTCCACTGAACCAATAAAATCACGATCATTGTATTGTTTACGAGGGATATTTACCTTAGAAACCATAAACTGTTTACGAGGATATAAGGTATCGTTATATCCATACTTTTGAAGTATATTTCCAAACTTAGATTTGGTGTCTATCACTTTGGCAACACCCGCATCAGAATGTCTAAAGTATTTGAATATCTTTAATTTATCATCCCATTCTTTAAGAGTATATTGAGGAAGACTCTGATAACCAACAACGTCGAAATATGCACCACCCTTTAATGGATAAGCACTTGTTACTTTACCACCATCAGGATTGTCGGTATTCCTTAATACCGCATCCAAAAAGTTTTCTCTACTTATACTTCCTAATGCTACAACCGCAGTGCTATCGACCGACTTTACAACCTCATAGGTAATACGTAGCATACGTACGTAATCTGTAAATGGTGCTCTTAAATATACCAAATCACAAGGGCTCGGATTGCCATCCCACCAATTTCCAGGATCGCCTTTGATTCTTTCCACATTAAGAGAGTTTGAAAAATCTGGGGCATTCCATACCTCATACACTTTTACATATTTATTATAACTTTTGACAAGGTCATATACATACTTTGCATAGTAGTTGTTATCATTAATTGGCGTTTTTCCATTTAGAGAATCGTCCCAAATGGATTCATACAAATTAGCAAAACTCTCGCTTCTATATCTTACTGGACTATTATTTACGGTACAAGTAATACTATCGGTGGAGCGATGACTATTTGCAGGAGTATTAAGATAGAGCGATAAAATATTTATGCTATCAGTTTCTACAAAGTACTTGAAGTTATTAAGTTCATAATTGGGCTTGTAGTCTAGCATGAACTGGTCAATAACCAACTGTCTAAAGCCTCTCATCTTAGCCCGCTTTGCTAAGTCAGCAATATTACTGACTGGCGAGTTGCCTCCATTAAAGCCATCATAATAACTTGGACTTACCCCAAAAGAAAATTTACCCACAAATGGAGTAATCTTGTCATTGGCGGTGCGATTTTGTGCATAAATTGCATCAAAAAAAATCAAGTAGAAACAGAAAAGGAATTGCATCCTGAAGAGGATTCTTTGATTATCCATAAATGTAGTTATATATGATTGGTCTGGTACGTACAGACATGAATGTTAATAACGATTTTTATTACAAAAAGGTTGAGGATATAAATCCCCTTATCGTCTGAACATCTTATTTTCATGCAAGAATTATAGCTTTGTATGTCGTATTGAAGAAACTTAAATTATGTAATAAATTTAATTTAATATATGAATAATACAATTTGTCATCACACAATGTACACATTTACATGATGATACCAAGGCATAGTACAGATCATACAAATGCAAATATTCCATGAAACAATACATTACATAGGTCTAAAACCATCTAATAGCTTCAAAAAAATATAATAATCATACAAAGAGGTAACATACTGTGCACCTGAATGTTGCAAATATGTTTGAACATGTCTTGCTTCTCCAAGATATGTTATGTAATTTTGTCTGAAATATTCCAAAAAATAGTTGTTGTAACTTTAATTTCAAAACATGAAAAAATTAAACTATTTCTTCGCAATTGCGACAGTAATGATTGCCTTACTAATTGGTTGTAAACCAAAGGAAGACAAAATCATTAGCCCTACTAACGAAAATGAAGTACCCAATGGCGTACTCAGAACGAACTTCTTGCTAAGTGTACACGTAATCCCTTCTGCAGAAAGTGGAAGAACTTCGGGACTTGAAGGTGCATCAATCACCGTAAGCCAAAATGCAAAGGTACTTACCAAAACTGTTAATAAAGACGGTGAGGCTGTATTTGAAAATCTAGTTGCTGGCGACTATACACTTTATATCCGCAAAGAAGGTTACGCTTCTTGGAATTCTAAAGGAACATTAATAGTACCTACAAGTCTTTTACAAACAGTACCAAACGACAACACTCATGAATTTACAATTTCACAAGCAGAAATCGTAAAACTCCCAGCTTTGGCGGGAGCCCTTACTGGTACAGTGTTTTATGACGATGATTTAGTAGCCAATACACCATTAGTAGGAGCAAGTGGTCTTGCTGTAAGACTTGAATACGATGCCCAAATTCAACCAAATGTATATCCCTTAAGTGTTGGTACTGATGGCAAATTCACTTTTACAAATGTTCCAAACGCTGAGGCAACTCTTGTAATTGACGGACAAAAAACCATAAATGGCAAAATTGTTAAATTCTCGGTAGCTTCATCAAAAGTAACTCCAAGAATCGGAGGCACTGCGACTAACGTGGGTCAACTTATTGCTACTACTACTCAGCCCCAGTTTTTTGACAAATCAGGGACTTTCAAATTCTGGCCTAGAGGCAACTTTAATTTTAAGTCCCAAGACACAGTGTCAAATCCTGGGATTGAACAAGTGTTACCAGCTTCGTCTGTGGTAACTTTAGATTTCTCTGCATCTATCACCAATGCTTCAGAACAGAAAATATATACAGGAACAAGGGACAATCTTACTGGTGTATGGACTTTTGCTAATATCCCAACTGATAAGGATTTTGTGGTAACTTTTACCAACAAAGTGGACATACAAGTTGATCAGTCAAACAGAGTGCTTATTGGCCCTACTGAGACTTACATAAACAATAGTAATCCTTCAGTTATTAAGGGCCCTACACCATCTACTACACCAACTATTAAATACATCAAAACTGTTACATTCAATAGCTTACAAGGCGGTTCAACATTCAGTGTTGCTAAAGACGCAACACTAGATCTTGGGATATTAACTGTGACTGAATAAATAAAACCACAAGAACTTAAAAAGGCTACTCAAC
>CAMFLX010000042.1 GCA_945957555.1 uncultured Cytophagales bacterium | reverse complement strand
GGTATACCCAGCACCGTTGCAAGTAGTCCAACTAGTAGCTGTTTCTTGACTGATTTGATAGGTGCCAGCCGAGAGATATAGGTGATAATTGCCAGCTGTGTCCGTTTGCACATTATAAGTATGATCTGCGGATATTATATTGACGCTTTGACTGGGAATCCCCTTCTCATCAGTATCTTTTACGCAATTACTATTTACATCATGATACACGTTTCCACACACTATACTGCCTTGTTGCTCCACTATTTCATGGCAAAGCCCTGCAGATTGCGGACCGAGCTTTTGAACCAAGCCCGAAGGCCACTCTATGATGACTTCTTCAGCTTGTGTAGCATCGTACAAGCCGAAATAAGCCTTCATTGAATTTTGAGAAGCCACGCCACCACCCGTTTGCGAAGATATTTCACGCATTTGCCAAACGGTTTTGCCATTGATTGTTGCCTTCAACCTTACTTTGGCGCCTATAGCACTGCGATTAGATTGCGTACCTATAAGTTTGAAACAAATAGACTGCTTACACTTGCCCCTGCTGTTGATGTACAACTGATTGGGTTGGCCAGAATGGTTAGCCACAAAGATGTCCAAATCGCCGTCATTGTCATAGTCAGCCACAGCAGTACCAAAAGATTTCTGTTTCAGCTCAGTAAGGTCATTGTCCAGTTTCTGGAAGGTACCATCGCCATTGTTCATGTATAGAAAATCGCCTTCGCCTCCATCGTTGGTCACATATAGGTCCAAGTCCCCGTCATTGTCCAAGTCAGCCCAAGTACTTCCATGAGTATTTCCCTTATCTGTAACCACTGGTCCAGTGGTCACTTTATTGAAAGTGCCATCACCGTTGTTTGTATACAATGAGTTGTATTTAGTACCTGCATTTGCCACGAATAGGTCCATGTCACCATCGTTGTCATAGTCTCCCCAACTGGAACCCACCGACCCTAAAGAGTCCGACACCAGTGGCCCCGTAAGGATTTTGGCAAACTTGCCTTTGCCTTCGTTTTTATATAGGAAGTTCTTCTGATCGCGGTTAGGGATAAATATATCCATGTCGCCGTCGTTATCATAATCAGACCAAGTGGCACCAATGGAGCTAGACACGGCTGTCACGATAGCTGCATCTTTGATCTTTGTAAAGGTACCGTTACCATTGTTGTGATACAGTTTATTGAACTCTGTAGGCATGATGTCCAACACAAAGAGATCGAGAAAACCATCGTTATCATAATCTACCCAGCTGGCGGTATGGTCGTAGCCATCATCTGTAGCGATATCCCCAGAAGTAACTTTGGCAAAAGTACCATTACCGAGGTTGTTGTACAGTAGGCCAGGTGCACCAATATTTGTAGACACATACAAGTCTAGATCACCGTCGTTGTCATAATCAGCCCAAGTGGCTGCCGTAGCAGAAACTTTATCGTTGGCAATGGCAGTATTGGTTTCGGTAAACGTACCGTTACCATTGTTATGGTACAGATGACTCGGTTTTGTTTTGTCATACTCTGGTACAAACAAATCTTCAAACCCATCGTTGTCATAATCGCCCCAACTAGCACTCCAACTATCAGTAGTACCAGTAGAGAGTCCAGAACTAACATCTTGATCGAACTTCATACTCGGATCCACCGCAAGGTTGATCTGAGGCAATACAGTACCACATGGGGATTTTCCGTCTACACTTATGTTAAAGTAATCCCCAACCTTGAAATTGCCATTGAGCTGCACATTATACTTTAGTTTCAAGGTATTGTTGCTCAAATCCATCACTCCTGGCAATCCGTTTTGGGCAATATTGGCATCCAAAGGTGGGATGAGGTAGGAATAAGTACCGCTCGACAGCGTTGTAGGATCCACAATGGATCTGTAGGCAGTACTCAGATTGTATTGTAATCCTCCCGTACCTGTAATGTAGGAGATACTGTTGTTTGCAGGTAAGGTAAAATTAACCTTGAGACTATCGACTGCACCCAACTGTACTGAGCGAATCTCTACTTCCACTTGCATATTGCCCGAACATGGATTACTCACATAACTGTCCCTAATACGCACCTGAAACTGTGAAGGCTTGGGATCTACAGACAAGGTCATTTGCACAATAGGACAAGTAAAGCTGGCGAAGTTGCTTGGGTAGCCCGCACATTCATAGCCCGAATACACATTGATACTTTCTACTGAACATGCCGAATAAGTAGCTGTGATATAATAGGTCTTGGTACTGCTCAAATTCACCTGACCTAGCTGAAATATATCGCCAGAGAGTGTCACTGGCAAATTAGTAGCTGCATCCACGACTTTAACAATTTGCACTTTGCCACTAGGTGACACGATGTGCATCCAAGTATTTCGTGCATCGGAGTTTGCAGTTGCATTCTTGATATATACCGTCCAAGTTACTGTTTTATTCAATCCATCTTCTTTAGGATTCAATGCCGAGAGCGTCAGCGTAGTAGGAGAATACTTTATTCTATCAGGATATTCTGTCATCCAAGCAGTGCTGGCTCCGCTTTCCAGACGTGCGGCCCTTTTAAAAGTATAGGACCAAGGCATGTCTTGATATACACCTGTAGGTACAGCACATGTTGGTGCGATTTCAACGGACAGTTTGCCTTTGAAACCATCATCGCTCAGGTTAAAGGTTCCCCCATTTACTTTGTAATACTGCTCTAGATTAAAATACAAGTCATTGCCTGATCTCGAGTCTGGCTGTATGCCTGTTTTTATTTCATAAATATTGGTATTTGTTGCTTTGGTGATCCATTGTTCCAATTTAATATTCAACACCTTATAGCCATTGGGGATCGTCACTTTACCTTCTTTAACCCTGCCCCAGTTGCGGTACTCATAAGGGAATAAATTACCGCCTTCGTAGTTGGAGCAGCAATCGCCAATACTTAAATAATAAAGTTGATCTATGAAACTACTACAGGAGGATATGTTAACATTGGTTCCTTTATCGGTGAAGAAATAATAGCCCATAAAAGTAATGTTCTCGTCAAAAAAACCACATTGAAACTTATTGGCTGCATTGGTAGGGCTTGCCACATCACTCAGATAAAACTCATTGTTCACGGTGACTTCTTGAATCTTCCCTCCTATGTTAGCAGCTAGGGTATAATAAACGGTAAGTTCTATCAAATCATTATTTTCCCACTGAAATCCATTGAGTTGCCCATTGCCACTGGCCTGCAAAGTAGGCACACTAAAGTCCATATTGAAGGTAGCGGCTTCTCCCGAACTCGTCTTTTGAATGGCTACGCCGGTAGCATTGATAAAGGCATTGGCACTGGCATCAAATATCTTTACACTTCCTGAAATGGCACTGAGATATGAACCCAAAGCCATGGTAGATTTGGCATAAGCATACTGCCATGTGGGGTGGCCTGCGGAAGTCATTACTTTTCCATAAAACACTGCCTTGATCGTATCGTTGGTCATCACCCTATTGGCTTTCACCTTGTTCGCATCTATGCTTCCACTTGCATCTGGAAAACCATCAGAGTTGTTATCGGGCAATCCGAAACTGGTACGCTGTATGGTGAAATTGTCAAAAGTCAAACCTTCGGCACATGCGATCGGACAAACCAAGGTAGTACTCACAGTTTTGGAACATGCCAAAGGCACTTTGCAAATAGAAGTACATGTGGGATTGGCTACAAAATAAACCGACATGGCTATACTATTGCTACCTGCTACCACACCGCTCACGTTACAGTCGGCCTTTAACTTGAGGGCAATCTCAGTTTTTGGCAAAGAGAAACTCAAAGGCATGGGATACTTTGCGGTAAGTGTTCCTGCGGTGGCATTGTAAGTTACAGAAGTGGGATTCCAAGTATTTGGGTTACTCATCCAAGCCAAGTCACCCGTGAGTCCTTCATATACCAACCCTTTGGGCAGTTGGAAAAACACTTCGTAATACGCGCCCGTAGCTGTGGGATAGGTATTGATATGACTGGAAACCATGAAACTAAAAGTCTTCTTTTGACCGTTGGAAATCGTGGCAGGTGTTTCTGTAAAGAAGCTCATACTTGCCTGAACCGAAGTTTGTCCAGTTATGGTATTGGTAAACGCTACATTACATTGATCTTTGAACCTAATGGTGCTTTTCCAGCCACCTAGTTTTGCGCCTAGACAGGAACTGATGCAACAGTGTAGGGTATTCCAATACACATATATGGTTTGATTGGCAGGTACATCAGGCAAAGTGAGTGTTACCATACCCACGGCATCGGCACCCAAGCAGGCATATACACCTGTTGTAGAGGTGGGATAAGTAGCAGTGGGCGTAATGGAAGTAAGGGTTCCATTGGCACCTATTTTATACTTAATACTGCTCACATCTATTTTTGTGAAAATATTAGGATCATATGCAGCACCACTAGAGTTGAAAATATCCAATTGTACACTACCAGCGGCTATAGCACTGGTATTCTGCACTTGTATTTGTTGAGGACTGGGGGTAGTACTGTAGCAGGTATTGAATGAAGCTGTAGCCATTTGCTTTAGCACTGGAGTAATGAAGTCGATAAACACGTTACCATAGGTAGTGGAGCTTTGGCACTGGCTACTACTGAGCGACCAATAGGCATTGATAGTAGAGGTAACGGTTACGTCCACGCAAGTCTCCCCATACAGTGTTTGTTGCACCACTATACTCTCGTTGCTATCAAACACTCCATCTTTATTACCGATAGTCTTAAAGTCATTGGCAGAAAGATAAATTAAATTGCCACCACTAAGTGCACCTTTATTCACTGCGGTAATCTGCAAGCTAGCTGCGTGGGTATCTGAAATATAAAATTCGTTAAGTGCGCCATTGCCTCCATTGACCACAGTAATCTGACGTGTAGTACTGGTCTTATTTACCAAAGTGTAGGTTTTAGGACTGAGGCTGGTGATCGTTAATGAGGGATATAATATGTTATAAGCCGCAGAAGTATGGTTAAAAGTCCCCACCGAAGAGGTAAGTGCTACCGAATTCCTGAAAACATTGCCCGCCAATTGGTAATTCACGGCCTGACAGGTCCCCTTGTATTTAATGGTAAACTGATAGTATGAACTGTTTGGCAAACTATTGGCCCTAAATACGGGTACGTTTGGATTACTAATGTTGTTTTCTTGAACCTGGTAGGCACTTGTTTCATTCAAACTGCCAGCCACGTATTCTATACCTGTAGGCAAGGTCACTTGAATGTTGGCGTTGTTCATGATCGCACCCGACAGGTTTTCTATCTTCACTTGATAGCTTCCTTGCTCTATACCAATATTAACTTCGGCTTGTGGAGAGGAAGTGATCTTTACTAATTGGCCCCATATAGAATGTGAACTACATATGAGGCAAATGGTGACTATATAAATATAATTTTTGAGCATAATAATAAATGTTTAGCGTTCACTACTAATCTAATATGCAAAATGATACCAAACTACAAAAACCTCAAAATTCAGGCATTTAGAGCCTATATTTCTATTAGTTTTTTCTTTTTGGGAAGGATTTTTACAAAATCGGGAAAGGGAGGTCGAATGGGGAGATTTTGGGCTGAAATATACCCAAAGCATACCATTATCAGTATTTCAAAGTCTAAATTTATTTTATGTAACAATCATATCACACACCATCTATATTTCATATTTTTATGTAATGAATATCAATATAAAATGCGACACGTGGTCCTTTGAATTCTATTCAGGGAAAAATATAGTTTATAAAACAAAAAGTCTTTATGACCGACCTAAATGGTGGAAATTAGGCAATGCCTATTGGGTATTATGCAAAATAAATAATCCAGTACAAATTTCGCATTTCCGATTAAAATACAAATGGTATGAATTTAAAGATGCTGTAATTATTCAATACCATAATAATGTGTATACATTTGAGAAATTCAAAAACCCATCAGTGCATTATAAAATCTTAATCAACGATACTTTATTCCTTATCGTGGCACATAAAGGTTATAATTTATCAATCTATAAAAACAATATACAAATTGGGAAAATCCACGAAAACTCAACCAGTACTGAATCAAACTTCGAATTAAGGGTTATACTTGACAATGATGTGGATTTAGAAACGATTTGCATCATCCTTTCATCCTATATTATCCTTAATCCAGTAGTTTCGGAAGGAGTAACTATTAATTTTGGTAGAGCTGGATCTGAATTAAAAAAATACGATTCGAAGTGGATACCTAAATCATAAGATTCGTCGATTTTGATTAGACTCATTTAGGCTTCCTATACTCTTGTAATACACAAAGCCCCGCTTCGCGGGGCTTTGTGTATTTTATGATCCTCAATCGAATTAAGCAATGGGCTTCATCTTGATCTCGAGCTCGGTGGTAGTACCACGTTGTACGTTCATACTCACCTTGAGGGGCTGGTAGCCCTGTGCAGCTATGGCAAACTCATGCTTGCCCGAAATGATATTCTCTACGATATAGTCGTTGTTATCAACCATTACGGCAATTTTTTCATTTTTCAAACAAGTAACCGAGGCATTAGCGATCACCTTACCCGTAGTGTCGTCTTTGAGATGCAAGAGCGCGTTGGTATGGCGCTGACCTAACCTTATGAGTGCAGATATAGTGTCAAACTCGTTGACCAAGTCTGGCTTACTCTTAATGAAATAGCTATGAATGATTTTACTCTCTTGATCTATCCACCTCGTACCCTGCGCTGCCAGTGTTTCAAGGCGATCGGTACCATAGGTTTTCTTTTCTTGCTTTTGTTCCAGAGGTGCCTGCTTTTTGCCTCCAAAGGCTTTGATACTCGCATCCATTTCAGCAATGTGCTCGTCCTTAATGTTGGTAAGCACGTTCCTGTTTTCAGCAATGAGATTACGCGTGTTCTTTGCACGGGTGATGGATGTTTGCGCATCCACGGAATTGTAGTACGACACTGGCTTATCTAGTACTTCCGCCAGCGTCTCGTATTCAGCTTGATTTGCCTTTACCGAAGCACGGAGTGCATAACGCACCACTACTTCGATCATCTCTGCCTTGGAATTGGCTTTTTCATCCTTTACACTACCTACATCCTTGGCCTGCACATCTTGTGCCTTTTGCATTTCTTCTATGGTCAGGACGATGCCTTCCCTGATAGGTCCAAGCTCGTCTATTACGGAGAGGAGCTCATCGTTTTTGACATTGAAATTTCCTACACGCTGTAGCTGTGACAGGATGTCTTTGTGTACATTTTTCATTATGGAATTATTATGAGTTACAAATACTTGAAACTCCTAGGCCTTTACATCATATCTAAGCTTTTTTAATAGAATCAGCTTAATCACATCCCCCTATAGTATTCATGGACCTTGGAATATCACATACCTCTAAGTTGTTATCATAAATGGTATATGATTCAAATATAGTATTTACAAATATTCACTCCAAATAAATTTTTATAATTTTAAATAAAGCACACTCACACACAACTAAAAACAAAACAATAATTTAAAAAAGCACATCGATTTCAGACTAAAGCATGTCGATTTCGGAGCAAAGCACATCGATTTCAGACTAAAGCATGTCGATTTCAGAACAAATCACATCGATTTCAGGGCAAAGCACATCGATTTCAGAACAAAGCAGGTGTCAAATCTGGAGAAAGCAGAGCCAAATTTTAAAAAGCATCAGGCAATAAAGGTCATAGGGGGGTGTTCTTCTTAAAACCATAATGGCAAATCTGTGAAACTAATACCTACTTTCTCAAAAGCATCGCCACTACGCCACAATGATATCGAAGACGTAATAAAGCTACTACCAAACATCGGCTAACGAGTACAAAACACAAAAGGCTACCTCGTGGTAGCCTCTTGCGTATTAAACCATTAAACAAACTAAAACATGATGATGGTCTTTTATTTGAACGCCTGTTCAATAAACACATACAAGCGCTCAATGCATGCTTTCCTAAAGCTTGCCTTAATTCATTTTCACAAACCTACTGTTCAGTTTGTATGACTCAAAAACGATCTCCACCAAATAAGTACCAGCGGTGAGCTCTTTTCCGATCACGATGGTTTCATTGGCAAAGTGCCCTGTAGAGCTGTGCACCACTTTTCCTGTAAGATCCACGATCCTGAGGTCATAAGGCAGCTCTGCATCGTTTTGAACGATCAAGTTTGCAGTACCTGCAAATGGATTTGGATAGATACTGAGATCGGTGTTACCGTTGTTTTCAAGTGTAATGGTATTGGTGTACTTCTTGTTGCCATTAGCAGCTACATATACCAACCTATAGTAAGTAGCACCGCTGCCTAGTTCAGCATCAATGAACGAATAGTTGTTGGATCCTTTTGTATTAACCCTACCCACAGGGAAAAACTGATGTCCATTACCCGAACGCTCTACAATGAAATAATCCCCCTCGCCTACTTTAGCAACTACCCAATTCAAACGTGCACCACCTGGTGTCCATTGCCCAGTGAATGAGAGCATATCCAATGGCAAGGTACAAGTCTTGTACTGTACTTCATAGATATCCTGGCAGTTGCCAGTGGTATTGTTGTCTTTGATCGCAAAGAAGCTCACATTGAGTGCCGCACCAAAAGTATCTGCTGGCTGTACGCGGTCGTATTTGGAATTACGAATATCATAAAGCAGTATGTCTGCAGCGGGTACCCCTGCGGTTTTAATTTCTGCTCTCACGTGGTCAAGTACCGACTCTGTAATGTATGGGCAGGCATTGAAAGGTCCCAATTTCTTAGTAGTAGAGGCACCCGCAAAGAGCGGATCCTGAATCAACACCCTAGTTTCTGAGCCAATACCACAATCATTACCATTACTTTTGGAGATGAGAATGCCAGAGCTAAGGGTATTATAGGCAATCCATGCCGTATTGGTAATGGTACGCTTGCATTGCACATCCCAAAGGTTTATATTGGATGCGTAATCCTTGACCCGGACTTTAAATACAATTGAAATAGAATCACCCGCATTTATCTTCTTGGAAACATTAAAATTCAAAACCTGCCTCCCATCACCCAAGGTCGACGGAAAGCCTGAAACCATATTTGCCGAAGACGCAGGAGTTGTTATTAAAGAACCTGTTATATAAGTAGTTGCTAAATCCAGAGTATCACGTATGATATCTCCACCCAAGGAAACATCATTCCCTTTGTTTTTCACTTTGAGCGTATAGGTGATCACGGTATTGGTACCGGTAGCGTCTACATCCGAAGCCTTGGTCATTTCCAATTTGGGCTGGAGACGCTCAATAGCTACGAAGGCCATAAAAGGTAGCGTAGACCCTTGTGGACCTGCACTTACGGTAAGTGTCGCTTGTGTTGCATTGGCACCTACGGCACCGTTGGGAAGCTTGAAGAAGTGGGCATCATAGCCTAAGGTATTCACATTAGTCGGTAACCTTGTCAACTCGTTGCCATTGGTATTTTTAGTCTGATCGTAAGTAGTAATGTGAGAACTTGAAACACCATCACAAGCAGTAGCCCATGTGCCATCAAACACTGGCGACTTACAGCCATCAGCATCAAGGTTGTCAGACATGTCACTTTGAGCAGGATATCCCTTCTTACTCCAGAGGTGATACTTGGGTTGGCTACCATCGCAAAATGGGTTTATGTTGGCGCTACCACCATTATTGGTTGTAAAGCCTAAAGTTTCTGGGGTGTCTGCCCCTGCTAACTGCGTAGCCAAATTTTCACCATCCAAGGCCGCAAAACCAACATATGACTGAAATGCCCCCACTGTGCTTGGTGCTTGTAAGCCAGTAAGTGTAAATGTTTCGGTATTGTTAACGGTGATGTTTTTAAAGCCGTCCCAAAGTGAAATCAAGCGAGGTGGGCTTAGTGGAGACTTAAATACTACGAATAATGTCCAACCACTGGTAGAGCCACCATTTCCTTCGTTAGGATATGAAGAGATATTAGCCGCCCAAAACTGCCCTCCTCCGGTACCTTGTAGCATGGTGGTAACATCTCCTACACATACATAACTTTCAGGACCTTCATAGGTAGTGATCGCAGTTACGTTTTGATAAGTACCTCCTGGTCTTTTAAATTTCACAGTTCTATAAGCAGCCCCTGCACCTTTAGTGGTGTTAAACACGTTGCCAGTACCACTATAACTCTTGGTCGGTGTTTGAAGCGTAATGGCAGGATTACTTCCCGCAAAGTCGCCCGCCCAATACAAATAAGCAGCCTCAATAGTCGCACATGAAGGGATATCAAGCTGTGCCATAGAAGAACTAAAAGTACTCATGTCTGTATCATAATCAGGATAAGCCATACTTACATACTTAGTTATATAGGTGGGTGAATTATATTTCATAGGACAGGTAGGCAGCTTAGGCGTACCTGTCAATCCCAACATACAGGCTGCCTCTGGATTTTTACACATCAATGCCTGTTGTGGAATATCAATTTGAACGAAAGGAGATCCGCCCTTGTATCTATTATTGATTTCCATCAAATTACCTGTCATTCTGATCGTAGCGTTACTGATAATACTATCCGCTTGCAAAATTCCAGATGCCGCTTTGGAATCATTCAAATACACTGCTTCCAAGTTAGGTGCTGAAATCATTCGAACATCGTAGGGGCCGTCCCATTTCTTGCGCTGTGTAAACGGAAAGGCTTGTGCCCTTGCCACAGATGCCAACAACACCAGAGATACCATAACCAAGATCATGGCTGTAAATCTGTTGTTAAAATTTTTGTTAATCATAAATAGTAGACCTGCTTTCATATCGTATTACTTTTTACTCTTTTTGTTTAAATATTCATTGTTGGTGTAAGACCTCACGATCCGTTTTTTATCTAAATGAAAGAAATCAAAGAGCTTTAGATGATACTTTTGCCTGCAGTATGAAAAAGCCTTTTGGTATATCATTCATTAGTTGGATCAAAAACAAAATCAGATAAAGAAGGTAACGCTCTGATTTGCTATTAATACTAAAATTACCCTCTAATAGGTCTATTTTTTATAAATAAAGTGCAAAAATTAACGCAACCGTTATCGGCAACGTTCTCGAAATCAAGACAGCTTAAAAAGGGGATATAAAAACCAAAAAGTTATTGATTATAAAACAGCTGAATAAAGTTTTATTAAGATGATAGATATAAATGAATAGGTTAAAGAGCCAAAACTATGATCATAAAAATATCCAAGCCTTATAAGCAGCCTTACAAGGGCTTGGACATCCTATTTTTAGGAAATTTTATTCCGATTTTACAATGCTTTGATAGAAATGCTTTCCAGAAATCTCCATGTCTAATTTGTAGATTCCGTGCTTCAAGTGAGACAGTTCTATTTTATGTAGAGATAGGCCGTCGGCAAATGATTCCTCCTCTACTATTACACCTTGGGCATTAAATAACCGTAAAGTGGTATTTGCTTCAGGTGTTTCAATATTGAGGGTATGACTCACTGGATTAGGGTATGCCCTCAATCCCTCCTGAAACTTCACATCATTTACCCCTACAATACCTGGCCTCTCAAAGCATCCTAGATCCGGACTATTACCCGTATAGGGCAGCCCGACATAGCTGCCAGCATCTATCATATCACTGCCATCTGCCAAATGCATGAAGGTGATATCAGGCAAGCTACCGTCAGCCTTACGGGGTAGCAACATTTGTGTATGGTCTAAACTCACAAAATCCTCATCAGATACAGAAAAAGGACTCATCCAACTATTGGTTGTTTGTATAGCGGAAGACTGCAATGTCCCATACTTCGATCCTCCATGCGACAAACAGTTGGTCAAAGTCAAGGTTTCGCCCGATGCCAAAGCAAGTGGGAAGGAATAATTCCCGTTTCCAGAATTCAAATTTCCATAGGCCGTACAATTGTACAATGTTGCAGCACCTGATCCGTTATTCTGGTCAAAGCCTTTTGACAAATTGAGTGCCGACAAACAATTCATCACGATATTCCTATGGATTAAACTATTACCACCTAACTTAAAACCATTGCCGTTTCCAGCACTTACTGACCCGTCTTTCAAATAACCGTTTTTATAACACCAACAATTAATGATAGTATCGGTGGGGGTATAGGTTTGGTCTTTAATCAAACCGTCCCAACCGTCGTCAGAATTTTGCCAGGCCCTGCAACCTCTGAAAGAATTGAAGCCAGCCTGATCCAGCTTATCTGCAAAGCCATCAGCATTGCCTTGGGCAGGGTCTACATTATAGTAAGAATCACAGTTAATGAATTTGTTAAAACTTGCCCCAGACTTCAATTGCACACCAGAATCTCTATTCTCTAAAAAGTCACAAAATTCTATGGTATTGTACTTACCACCATTGACCAATAGGCCATTGTCTCCTGCTCCCTTTATGACGATTCCGTATATATACCAATTACTCCCCTTGAGTTGTATTCCCGCACTTGCATCAGCAACAACCATACTCGAGAAATCAAACACAGGTCTAGTAGAAGGGCTTGAAAATACACCCCTCAACGTTATATTACTCTTCGAAAAAGTAATGGTACCAGAGTATGAGTAGGTACCAGAATACAAATTAATGACATCCCCGGCCACTGCTGTTGCAAAACCCTTGGAGAAGGTTAAAAATGGAGTATTGGCAGTTAAGCCATCGTTGTTGTCGTTACCTGTGGATGCATTCACAAAATATTCTGTAGCACATGAAGTGTACTGAGCTAAGACACTCAGAAAAAACACCAGTTTAATTATTTTTTTCATCATGTTTCTGACTTTAAATTTATTTGTAATTAAAAAAGGTTGCTCTTTCGGGCAACCTTTTCCAATAAGTTCTTTCCTTAAATATTACTGAACGATAATTTTCTTAGTAGATACACCTTTGCTTGTTATAAGCTTCACGATGTACATACCAGATGTAGTAACATTGAATTCTTTTTCATTTCCAGCCACAACATCTGACTGTGCTACCAAAACACCATTAGAAGAAACCACTTCTACAGTAGCAGTTTCAGAAGATGCTACAACTAATTTATTATCAGATGATCTCACTGTAGCTGTACCATTTAAGAACAAATCGTTTGTTCCAAGAGCAGCAGTAAACAATTTCAAATCGTGTAATCTGATAATGTTGTCATAAGCACTCACTCTTAAGATCACTTTTCTTTGTTTAACAGCAGCTCCCAACACGATACCACCTTTACCAATACCACTATTATCTATTAGACTTGTCCAAACAGAACCACCGTCGGTAGAAAACTCTACAGAAGCATGTCTAGCAGAGCTAGTTCCTGATAAAGAAACAGAAACCGAGTCAATGTATTCGAATTCACTAGTAACCAATGTTCCAGATGCATATGGAGCCGCAGCCTTGTTTAACTCCACATACCCTCTACTCACTCCATCAGCAATGGTTACCAATGGACTTGTGGTACTTTTATACGCACCCTTAGGATTACAACCTGGCAATACAGCCGCTTGAGTTATCGTATAAGTTACAGATAATGTGCCGTAAGTTTTTGTCAAACTCAAATCCGCTATAGGTGCTACCATAAAGCTGTGTCCACCAACATCAGTCGTTCCATCTAATGTAACTTTATCACAACCATTATTTGCATCAGTTGTAGGAGGTACTTTAGTATTAGCCTCATCCCAAGACTGGAAGTTCTCAACAACTTCTTGAGCGCTTGCAGTGAAGAATCCTGCCATCACAGCAAGTGCTAAAATTTTTTTGTGTACATGTTTTTTCATATCAACGTAGTTTTTTGAATTATGTCTAAAAGTAAATTTAACCTTAGAATAGTAACACAATTCCGAGTATTTTATTTACGCAAACGTTTGAGTATGATTTATATTTATATAGATCTAAAAAAAGGTTCAATATTAAAGCATTTTATTAAAAAAATAAATACAACCTTAGACTTATTGATCAAAACTTAAAATGGCTCAATACCACACAAAATAGCCTTGGATTCAAAATTAAGGAACGATTAAAACGTCTAATACATTTTGGGAAATAACGCTAATACGTCAGATTATTTTCTAGATTTAAAACAATTCATGCACATCAACCACCAACCCTTACGGCCATTACATACAAATCTCGCCAATAACCACTCATTAGTTCATCTTCCCTTACCCCCTTGCTAGTAGAGGCATGAATAAAAGTAACATTATCGGGATAATTGGTATGGCTTACTATGCCTACATGGGTTATCTTACTTCCTCCTTTTCTTTCCGTAAAAAAGACCAAATCGCCAGGCATAAGCTCTCCTATATATATCCTTTTTCCTTTTTTTGCTTGATCTGAAGCGATCCTAGGCATGGTAATATGCACCTCTTGGTAACTGACAAACACCAAACCGCTACAGTCAATACCACTATGATCCAAACCCGCATACTTATAGCGAGTCCCCAAATAGGTTCTTGCCTTTTTCACTACAGGATTGTTGCTTTCTTTGCTATTGTTCTGAGAAGAAGTTTGGCCCGTTTGATTTTTTTTCTGTGTTTTGGTATAATTATTTGACGAAGGTTTGCTGGATTTACATGAAGCGAGAGCAATAGAAAAAAATATCAATAAAAAGATGTACCTAAGTCTAAACGATTTTTTAATCATACTATGAATATATCAAAATTTAGATTTTTACTATTATGATAACGTTTTTCAAACACATTTGTTGAGTAACTATCTTAGTACATACATGAGAACCCAAAAGTCAAGTTATTATCCTCTTTCTTTTTACCTTGACTTACCACATTTTCATACACATACTGATAGCTAGACCTAAAGCTTAGTGCCTTCCCTAGTGGAATCTCCAAACTTATCAAAGTCCTTAATCTATAGTTTTCAGAACTTATTATGGATGGTTGCAAAAAAGTCTCATGATTCAAATGTATTTTCTTTTTCAAGAACATGTGCTTGCCCTTTATTCTTAAAGAAGTTCTCACCGTTTTGATGTCGTTCAAAGCTATAAAATTTGTATTTTCATACACATATCCAAAAGTCAAAGACAGACTTCTATTCTTTTCCTTAGGGATCAAATTAACGCCAAAGCCTGCACCCGCATTCTCTCTGTCTGCAATGCCACGTGAATAGCTCTTCTCTGCCACAACACTGCCCCAAATATAAACTGAAGAATGGTGCCAAATACTGGCAGTCATACCCGAAAAATAATCATCCTCAGTCTTTATCTTATTTTGATTACCATAAATATAATTGGCAACTACATTAAACTCATATATTTTAAAATGATAATTAAAGGTCAGTCTATTGGCAACCAACAATCGATTCACATTTCCGGAAGAATAATTACCATCTAAAGAATATTTTGCATTGGTATTTTGTTTAATCCAAAGAAGGACGCTTTGTCCTTTTTTAGCTACAGAGTCTTGAGCTTCTTTCGCGCTTATATTCAAAGAAAGGAATAGCATACAAATTAGAAGGAAAAGTCGTATCTTAGCGATTTTGAAAGTTTTATACAAAAAGAGTATCATTGGTATACGATTTGATTTTATTTTGATAAATTTGAAACCGATGCGCAAAAATAAGATTTTAATATTATTTAGTCTACTATTGTTAATCAGCAGCTTTGTACATGTTGATGTGCCATACAACGCTCCATTATCTAATACCTCATTCAAAAAAGGGGAAGAACTTACTTTCAAGATACATTACGGATTTGTGAACGCAGCAAGGGCTGTGTTTAAGATCGACAACTCTATATATAGGATTGGAGACAAAACTTGTTACAGAATAGAAGTAGAAGGCAAAACCATTGGCAGTTTTGATTTCTTCACCAAAGTAAGAGATAAGTGGGGAACATTTGTGGATACCGCAACCATGATTCCCGAGAAAAGCTACAGAACTATCAAAGAGGGCAAGTATGACCTTAAAGAATCTGTTTCTTTTTTTCAAGACAGAGGCATAGCTGTGCGTAAAGTTGATGATACAAAAAGAGAACAATACGACACACCCAAAAATGTCCACGATATAGTAAGTGGCTATTACTACATCAGGTCAATGGACTTTACAAAATTAAGATTGAATGACACGATCAAAGTACTAGCATTCTTTGAAAACAAGAATTTTGACTTTAGAATGAAGTATCTCGGCAAAGCCAAAATTGATACCGACCAAGGGAAATTTAGCGCAATAGTTTTGAGCCCTATCATGCCTCCGAACGATCTCTTCTCTGGAGAGAATTCAGTGAAGCTATGGATCAGCGACGATAAAAACAAAATACCCCTCAAGTGCAAGACCAGTACTATTTTAGGCTCCATAGATGTAGACCTAGAATCATACAGTGGCCTACGATATCCATTAAGTTCAAAAATTAGCGATTGATGCTCAAAAAAATCATTTATCTATCTCTCTTGCTTTCTATATCACTGAAAGCGAAACCCATCACTGTTTCAGGCAAAGTACTCAATTTCGAAAATGGCAAAATCTTTGTATTTGTATACGATGGCACAGAACTCAATTTGTTTGATAGTACTCAAATAAAAAATGGGGCATTTACGCTGAAAAACAAAGAGATCCCAAGGGGATTATACAAAATCGGAATCAACCCAACCGATGCTTTGGATGTGATCCTTGGCAAGGAAAACATTCATATCGAATTTGACAAAAATAATTTTTCAGGTTCATTCAAAGTAAAAAACTCCCCCGACAACGATGCCTTCGCAAAATTCAACAAGTCCAATATCAATTTCGGGCAACAGATTCAAGCTTTGGAATCAAAAGCGCAAGGCATATATCAATACAAGTATAGCGATCAAGCCAAATTTGATCTGGAAATTAAAAAACTCCAAAAAACAGCTGATAGTCTATCCAACATATTGTACTCAGGTTATGAAACCATTGCGAAAAACAAAGCGCTTTTTACTTCTAAATACGCCATGGCACTCGTAATGAGAGACACAACCCAGAAAAAAAACATATTTAAGGCCTCAGAATTTACAGATCAAGAACTGAGCAGAAGCAATCTTTTTGCGATCAAAACGCAAATGTATTTCCAGAGATATACCAAACCGGAAATACCAGACTATGAAGCTGCTGCTAATGAGCTTATAACCACTTTGCCAACAAAAACAAAAGGCAAGGAACAGGTATACAAGACAATACTTTCTATTTTTGCTAATGCAAACCTTGACTACTATGGGGTGGTTATTAAAAAGTTTAAAGAAGAATATGCAGACCAAAAGTCTGTTCAAGACTATATAAAGCGTCAACCCAAAAGAGATCTCACTGTTGGCGACGAAGTCCCTGATATTGCGCTAAAAGACACTGCAAACAATGATCTTTCCTTGAAATCTTTGAGGGGTAAGGTTGTTCTCATAGATTTTTGGGCCTCTTGGTGCGGACCTTGTAGGGCTGAAAATCCAAACGTAGTTAGGGTATTTAACAAATACAAAGACAAAGGATTCACGGTATATGGGGTATCCTTAGATCAAAACAGAGAAAAATGGTTGGGTGCTATCAAAAGTGACGGTCTCACATGGACTCACGTATCAGACCTGAAAGGATGGTCATCTGAAGGCGCCAAACTCTATGGAGTGAAGTCCATTCCTCAAACTTATTTGATAGATAAAGAAGGCAAGGTCATTGCCAAAAACCTAAGGGGTGAAATGTTAGAACAAAAATTAAAAGAAATTTTTAACGAATAATTTTATGAATAAGGTCTACAAAGTACTCGCTATTGATGATGAAAATGATATACTCGATTTACTGCAGTATAATTTAGCTAAAGAAGGCTATGAGGTGAAGGTGGCCAATAACGGGAAAAGAGGCATAGAAATTGCCAAAGACTTTGTGCCAGATGTTATTTTGTTAGATATTATGATGCCTGGGATCGATGGTGTCGAAACTTGCAGACAATTACGAGAAAACACAAAACTTGCTAATTCTTTTATTGTGTTCTTAACTGCAAGGGCAGAAGAGTACTCTGAAATCGCAGCATTTGACAATGGTGCGGACGACTACATCATCAAACCTATAAAACCAAGAGCTTTGATGAGCCGAATCGCAGCTCTATTAAGGAGAGACATTAAAGATACAGACACTTCTAACAGTTCTAGAGTTGTTATAGGTGATTTGATCATAGACAGATCAAGTTATATAGTACACAAAGGAGATCAGCAAATCTCCCTTCCTAAAAAAGAATTCGAGCTACTTTATTATTTGGCAACAAACCCCAACAAGGTATACAACAGAGATGAATTACTCGCTAGTATATGGGGTACTGATGTATATGTACTATCGAGAACAGTAGACGTGCACATCAGAAAAGTCAGGGAAAAAGTAGGTGAAGAACTCATCCAGACCATCAAAGGGGTTGGATATAAGTTTAATAACGTCTAAGCCTGTACGAGTGTTTTTTAACTCCAGAACATCAGCACTAATTCTGAGTGTAATCATTGCGATAGTTACTACCATGGCACTCCAAATTACCTTTGCAGTGGCTACGGTAATACTAGTGGTTTGCTTCGTAATTTGCTTTGCGACTTCATTCCTTTTAATTTTTGTGAGCCTCGAATTTTTGATCTTTAGGGAACTCAACAAAATCCAAAAAGTGATTGAAAATCTCAACAAAAAGGAATTAAAAAACAGTATCAAAAAAATCAAATACAACTCCTCGTTTAACCCTCTCAAAAAGATTACTTCTGAAATCTTCTTCTTTGCCAATAGGAAACAGGAAGAGGTAGAGGAGCTAAAGAAACTAGAAAATTACAGGAGAGAATTTCTTGCAGATATTTCCCATGAACTAAAGACACCCTTATTTGCAGCCCAAGGATTCGTCCATACACTATTGGACGGCGCCATGGATGATGAGGAGGTCAGGGAGAAGTTTCTCAAGAAAGCCGCCAAAAGTTTGGACGGACTTAATATACTCGTTCAGGACCTGCTCTTACTTTCTCAAATAGAAACAGGGGAAATGAAAATGCAGATTTCAAGTTTTGACATGCAAAAACTGGCATTTGAGGTCATAGAACAGCTAGAACATAAAGCAGAGAAAAAAGATGTCAAACTCAAGTTGAAATCTCCACTCAATCTTGCCGCCAAAGGCGACCGAATGAGGATCTACCAAGTGATCGTTAACCTAGTAGACAATGCCATCAAATATGGGGGCTCTGTTGTAGAAATAGAACTAGAAAAAGAAAAAGATCATGTATTGGTTTCTGTGCATGATAATGGGGCAGGCATACAGCCAGAACATCTAAAAAGAATATTTGACCGATTTTATAGAATCGAAAAAAGTAGAAATAAAGATAAAGGAGGCACAGGACTTGGCTTGTCTATAGTGAAAAATGTACTTGATGCACATGATTCTAAAATTCAAGTTTTTAGTAAGATCGGGAAAGGTACCACCTTTACCTTTAAACTGCCCATAGGAAACATGTTGGATGTAGTACAAAATGATTAATTTTAAAGAACTCATTATATTTGAAGATGATAATTATATAATTATCAATAAACCTCCAGGAATGTCATCATTAGATGACCGGGCTACAGGCGGGAAAACAAGCTTATTGCGTCTCGCCAAAGAATACAATGCTGACGCACAGCTTTGTCACAGGCTTGACAAAGAAACCTCAGGGGCACTTGCCATTGCTAAGACACCTGAAGCCTACAGACATCTTTCTATTAAGTTTGAAGAACGTGAAGTCAAAAAAGTGTACCACGCGATAGCTAACGGCATTCACAACTTTGAAGATGTTGTGGTGGACCTTCCCATATTACCCATGAAGGATGGTAATGTTAAAATAGATCGTGCGGAAGGCAAACCCGCACTCACTGTTTTTGCCACCGTTCAGGCATTTACCAATGCGACGCTGATCAAGTGCTTACCTGTAACTGGAAGAATGCACCAAATCCGCATCCATCTCTCCTGCATCAAGGCTTCAATAGTGAATGATCAACAATATGGTGGTAAACCAATTTATTTGTCCCAGTTAAAAAAGAAGTTTAATCTCAAAAAAGATACCGACGAGCAACCTATGATCAAGCGAATTGCGCTCCACGCAAGAGAGCTTTTATTTGTAGATTCGTCTGGTAAAGAGATCAGTACCATTGCCGAGTATCCCAAAGATTTTTCCGTGTTTTTGAAATTATTAGAAAAATATTCATAACTTTACAAATAGAAATAATTGTTTTCATAGTTGGTTTGTTTAATTAACAGGTTGGGCTGGGGTCGTTACTGACGATTCTCAGCTTTTTTTATTAGTGCCCTCCCTCACAATTACTGATATTACCTGAGTGCTTTTCACCAACTATTTTATTGATATCTTCACTTTCTTTTTCAATATTTTTCAAGTCTTGCAACTTTATGTCTAAATTCGGTTGTCCAGCGTCTATCCAACAAGAATACCAAAAGTTAGCTACTAATTGTATAGAATGCCTCATCCTCTTTTCTACCATCCTATTGAGCTTCTCATGGTATGCTTTTGTAAATTCCCTTGAATATGTTTTTGCATTTATGTTCCCCCTAACATCAACTTGATATTTACGATCTTCATCATATTGAACACTGAGTTCCTTTTCCACCTTGAGTACCGAATCCACAAGGGCATGAGACGATAAAACAGTATTCCAAATTTCCGTATTCCAATTGTTCACATATCTTGCCTGAATACCCCAATAACTAAACTCATCAATATGAAGTTCGGGTATCCTGCTTTCCCACAGAGCATGTATACCTACTTGATTGGTAAACTGTCCATTATAATTCTGCGAGGAATGTAAGGGTACTGAAGCATCACCCAAATAATGCCCCACATCAGCAGAAAGTTTCAGAATCCGCTCCACATCCTTTCGGACAAATGCTTCGATCAATTGCGTCCTAAGGAGAATAATATTCCATGGAAGTGTGCCATGCTTAGTAAGCGTATCTTCCGAGAAACGACTTTTTGCTGTAAACCAATTAGGCTTTTGGCGAATAAAACTTGTGTCCTTGTAGTAATCGACATCTATGAAATGTTTTGGAGCTTCATTGGTAAGTATATACCTCCGTTTATCCGGATTCACAGCTTTTTCAGTTAAGAAAACTATGTACTGCTTATAAAAACCGAACATTTCATATGGCAACGAAAAAACTGCCTGACGGTTGATATGCTGATGACAAAGAAAGCCCCATGCATAGCCACCCAACGAACACGTCATACACAAAAGAGTGAGCAACTTTTTCAATCCAATCATAGTAAAAGTTATTTTCATAAATTTCGTAATTTTGTTTTTATTTCAAAAAGAATTTTATATTTTTGCATTCCAAATTTTGAAATAAGAAAAGGTTAATAAGCGATGGCTAATCATAAATCTGCTGAAAAGAGAATAAGAGCAAACGAGAAAAAAAGGGTATTAAACAGATACCAATTAGTTACTACTCGTACTTTGGTTAAGAAATTAAGAAAAACAACTGCTAAAGCAGAAGGTGAAACTTTATACAAAGTGGTATCATCTGCGCTAGATAAGTTGGCTAAGAAAAATGTAATTCACAAAAATAATGCTGCCAATAAAAAATCTAAATTGGCTAAATTTGTGAATGCACTAGCTGCATAGTTAGTAACTCAACAAAACAATAAAAGGGACTCTATATGATAGAGTCCCTTTTATTGTTTATAACATAGCAATGAGCCTACGACAGAAATCACGAAACACCTACTTAAACTAATTCATATTTAAAGATCAAATTACAACAACGCCTCCTACTAGTAGTACTCAATTAAGATCAACTCGGGCAATAATACTAAAAAACAATTCAATTTCTTTGTATTTGTACCAGTAGTACATTAACGTCACACTTGGAAGTATATACAAAGAATCACAGTGGAATCCTCCGTACAATAACAATACTCTTAGCGCATTACCATTGTCTTAAAAATATCCTCAAATGTCAACCAAATTAGCGGAGCTTATTATTACTAAACGAAGGAGGGCCAATAATCATTGCCCCTACCCTTCTTCAATCTACCATATTATTTAGTAGGCACAGACTCTTGAACTGGGGCTACTACTGGTGCTGACGCATGCTCTTCCCCTTTAAACAGCTTCTTCATATCATTAAAAATGACAAAAAACTGTATACCATGGTTGTTAAACACATTGGTATTCCCACCATTTGCCGCGAATGCTGTCTGAACAAATGGGCCAATCTCGAACCTCACATCCCTAGCCATCCTATACCCTATTCCCAAGCTGAGGCGGTTCTGGTCTATCTGTTGTGAAGAAGGCACATGTCTTCCCAAGTTTACATGAATTTCGTCAAACAAATTTACATAATAGGTGCCTTTTTCTATCTTCTGATTGTTTAGTGGATAAATCATTCGGAACATATACCTAAATCTATATTTGCTTTTTGTATCGTCATAAGTAAAAGTATTTCCCTCAAACATTTGAAAAGGACTATTCTCTGAGTCCACTGATTTACCAAACCAACGGAGTTCAAATCTATAACGATGCGTTAACGCCAATTTCCCTATTTTTTGATTTACTATGAATTGAGGGGTAATCCGGTATTCAGTAGCGAAAGTAGGATGTGCACTCCTAAAGTTAGACCATGCCGGTGCCAAGCCTGGCCCAAGCATAAACTGTACATTATCCGTAATCTGGTATCCAAAGAATGGCCTAAACTGTAATTGGAAAATATTTTTGAATGGGTTGTAAAGATTCGGATCGGGCTTATTTGTGGCATCACTCGAGGTCCTTAGCTGAAAGTCCACTTGATAAAACCATTTCCCATTCAATTTACCCTTAAAATTCACCTCATTCCACCAGATTGTGCTATGGTAGCCTTTTCTATTCTGAGAAAACGTTGTGATTGAAAATCCTATAACTAAAAGATAACTAATAACTGATGCTTTGTTCATTTTTAAAATACATAAAGATTACAAAATAATTAATAAATAATTTCTTTAATATTAACCTAATGTTAACTAATTGTTAACAAAAAGACTATTAAAAAAACACAACTATTTAATTATAAGAAACTTAAATAAAAAACAAACAATAATAACATTTATTATTCATCATTATTGTTAATTTAATAATAATTTAAGTTTATATTTTTATTATTAAATTAATATTTATTTGTTATTTTTCAGCAAGATGCATCAATAATAGAAGGCAAGTTCTTTTAGCACTGAATTTTGAGCTATATAAATAATAGACTAGTTTAGCGGTTACTTTGAATGGCTGAAATCTCTAAGGCCATTAAGATTATGTCAATGTTAAGCATCTATTATTTCTTGGTTAACATTAAGGTAACATTGGGTTTCTTGATCCTATAGTGGTATTTTTGCGGAAAGTTTGAGATTAATTAAAAAATTATGTTTGGATTAGATCCGGTATTGACGATTTTACTGATTTTTTGTATTGTATGTGTGTGTGCGTTTGAATTTGTGAATGGGTTTCACGATACAGCAAATGCAGTTGCGACCGTGATTTATACCAAATCACTTAAACCAATGGAAGCGGTTTTTTTATCTGGTGCATTAAACTTTCTAGGTGTTATAACTGGAGGGGTTTCAGTAGCTATGGGCATCGTAAAACTGCTTCCCATGGAAGCACTAGTTGAACAAACCGTTTACCAAACGGTAGCCATGATTCTTGCAATGCTCTTTACTGCAATTATTTGGAATTTTGGGACCTGGTATTTTGGTATCCCTTGTTCGTCATCACATACCCTATTAGCTTCTATATTAGGCGTTTGCTTGACTTTTAGTTTTTTACCAGAAGCTAAAAATGTTACAATGGATTGGTCAAAAGCTGGGGATATTGGAATGTCACTTTTATTATCTCCACTCGCAGGATTCCTTCTAACTTTATTAGTAATGTTTTTGATGAAAGTTTGGGTCAAAGATAAAAGTATCTTTAAGGAACCAGAACCAAAAAAGAAAACACCAGGCTGGATTAGGGCTATATTAATTACCACTTGTTCTGGTGTTAGTTATGCTCATGGTTCAAATGATGGACAAAAAGGAGTTGGTCTTATGATGTTGGTTTTGATCGCATTGGCACCGGCACATTTTGCATTGAATAAAGATATGGATATTTATGAAATAAAAGCTGAAGTTGTAAAAATGAAAACTTACACCTCATATATGGAAAAAACGGCCTTTAGTGAAGAAGATGCGGCGATCTATAAAAAAGCAGCTGGCTCGATCACTAAAATGGTTGCAATTTTTGAAAAAGCAGACACTACTCATCAACAAATTTCGACTTCTGAAAAAGTGATGTTAAGGAAATATATCATGACTGCCAGCAAAGGTTTTGAAAAACTTGAAGAAAAGGGGTATGATAAAGATTTTGATAAAATTATTGTGGCTAGTGCCTCTTCTAGTGATTATATGATGTTCAAAAAATCTTTGAAAAAACTTAAAGGATTTACAGATTATGTACCATTTTGGAGTTTATTATTAATTTCACTTTGTTTAGGAATTGGAACTACCATTGGCTGGAAAAGAATCGTGGTTACATTAGGTGAAAAAATCGGAAAACAACATTTAACCTATGCCCAAGGTGCTTCTGCGGAACTTTCTGCCGCTGCCACAATAGCATTTTGTACATTTGGACCAAAACTCCCTGTTTCAACAACTCAAATCTTATCATCAGGAATTGCTGGTGCCATGGTGGGTAGCAAAGGGGTTGGCAATTTACGCTTGGGAACATTGAAGAGCATTGCCTTGGCTTGGATATTAACATTTCCAGTTTGTGTGATTCTTTCAGGTACTTTATTTTATATATTCAGACTCATCGTTTCGTAAGTGAAGTACGAGAGACCCAGTTTGATGATCACAGAATAAGGCTAACGAAAATATTTCTAATGAAAAGTCCTACTGAACAGTGGGACTTTTTTAATTTTGTATAATCTAGAAATGAGAAGTTTAAATTAAAGTCTCGGCTATGCCTGAAGAAAACAAATCACAGGAGAATTATTTAAAAATATTGCAGTGGGCAGAGGAAGATCGCCCTAGAGAAAAACTATTGTTAAAGACAAAAGCCGCCTTAAGCGATGCAGAACTTTTAGCTATTTTAATCGGCTCAGGAAGCAAAGAAGAAACTGCTGTAGATTTGTGCAAACGTATATTACGAAGTGTCAATAATGATTTAGGAGAATTGGCAAAGATGTCCGTAAAAGATTTAGAAAAGTTCAAAGGTGTTGGAGAAGCTAAAGCTATCTCCATCATTGCAGCTTTGGAACTCGGCCGCAGAAGAAAGGATACCGTATCTCAACAAAGAGACAAAATCCATTGCTCTATGGATATTTACAATGCCATATTGCCCAATTTATTGGATTGCCACTATGAGGAGTTCTGGGTATTGTTGCTCAACAGACAAAACCAGATCATTAAAAAAGTACAAATCAGCAAGGGTTCTGTCAGTGGTACCGTAGTCGACGCTAGATTGGTTTTTAAGCCCGCTATTGAACATTTGGCAAGTTCTGTGGTTTTAATCCATAACCATCCCTCTGGCAACATAAAGCCTAGCCAAAGCGATGTAAACATTACTAAAAAGTTGGTAGAGGTTGGAAAAATGTTTGATATACCCATTTTGGATCATGTAATCTTTACCAACGATAAATATTTCAGTTTTGCAGATGAGAATATGCTGTTGTAATGCCAGCAGACAAATAAAATGACTAAGAAAGAAAGATATAAAAAAATCATTGAGTTTTTTTTAGACCATCAACCTAATCCAGAAACAGAGCTTCAGTATTCGAATCCCTTTGAACTCATTGTAGCAGTAGTCTTGAGTGCACAGTGTACCGACAAGAGAGTTAATATGGTAACACCTGCTATTTTTCGAGATTTCCCTACACCAGAGGCTTTAGCAAAAGCCGATTTCGACACTTTGTTTCCTTATATCAAGTCTATCTCCTACCCTAACAACAAAACCAAGCACCTTATCGGACTTGGACAGATATTAGTACGCGATTTTGACTCTAAGGTACCGAGTGGTGTGGACAATTTGGTAAAACTGCCTGGTGTCGGTCGCAAAACAGCCAATGTGATCGATTCGGTGATTTACGATAAACCAACCATGGCTGTGGATACGCACGTATATCGTGTTTCCAAGAGATTGGGATTAGTTGCAGAATCCTTAACTACTCCTTTTGCTGTAGAAAAAGAATTGATCAAGAATATTCCCCAGCAGTATATAGCAAAGGCACATCATTGGTTAATTCTACATGGTAGATATATTTGTTTGGCGAGGAAACCAAAATGTGAAGAATGCCCAATTACGGAGTATTGTAAATACTTCTCCAAAAAGAATAAATCAAATACAATTACGAATTCATAAGAGACAACATGCTATACCCTCAAAATATTGAATACAAATTAGGCTTCAACCAAATCAAGGACATTATCAAAGAAAATTGCAATGGAGCTTTGGCACACCAATTGACTGAAGAATTGACATTTAGTACCGATTTTGAAGCACTGAACAAGAGCCATAATCAAGTATTTGAATTTGTTGATATCATTGGCAATACCAAAAGGAGCTTTCCCTCTGGCAATTTTATTGATATTCAACAAATGATCTCCAAGCTTAGTGTCACAGGTGCATTTATATACGAAGAGGAATGGATGAATATCAGAAACTCACTACGTACACTGATTGGCTGTGTACAGTATCTTGACCATGAGGAGAGCACTGGATATATACATCTCAAAGAGTTGATCTACGACCTTCACTTAGATAGGAACCTTGTTAAAAACATAGATGCTGTAATAGACGAGGATGGCAAGGTCAAAGATAATGCATCACCAATGCTCAAAGAACTCCGTACAGAAATGGTACAAGAGCAAAATAAGCTCAGAAAAAAGCTTGACCAATTCCTTACTAATGCACAAAAAAACGGTTTCTCCGACGAGGACATGACTATCACAGTACGTAACAGTAGATTGGTGATTCCTTTAAAGGCCGAATATAAAAGAAAATTCAAGGGATTTGTACACGATGAAAGTGCTACAGGACAGACCGTATTTTTTGAACCTGAGGAGGTATTGGAGCTCAACAACTATATTAAGGAGTTGGAATATGCCGAAAAACGTGAAGTTATCAGAATTCTAACAGCACTTAGCGATCAGTTCAAAAAACATACTCCAGATTTAAGCAAAGGCAATTTGGTGTTGGGCATAATGGACTTCATAAGGGCTAAGGCCAAACTTGCTATAGATTTAGGTGCGGAAAACCCACATAAGTCCATGGAGAGCGAGATTAAATGGGTGTGTGCGGTGCATCCATTATTGTATCTTGCACATACTAAACTCAAGAAAAAAACCATACCACTAAACATTGAGCTCAGTAAGACGCACAGGATATTGGTCATCTCAGGCCCAAATGCAGGCGGGAAATCGGTTTGTCTCAAGACAGTAGGACTCGTACAATACATGTACCAATGTGGTGTGCCAGTTCCTGTAAAAAAAGGCAGTATTATGGGCTTATTCAAGGACATGTTTGTTGATATTGGAGATGAACAATCTATCGAAAATGATTTAAGTACTTATAGTTCGCACTTAAAGAACCTGAACCATTTTATTAAAATGGGCAATAAAAGATCTTTGATCTTGATTGATGAATTTGGTACGGGTACAGATCCTCAATACGGCGGCTCAATAGCTGAGGCGATCCTTGAAAAGCTGAATGATAACAAAGTATTTGCAGTATTGAATACGCACTATTCCAATCTAAAAGTCTTAGCTTCGCAAACCGAAGGTATAGTAAATGGAGCTATGCGATATGAGACGGATCTTATGGAACCTTTATACGAATTGGAGATTGGTAAGCCAGGAAGTTCCTTCGCCTTAGAAATTGCCAAAAAGATTGGTTTGCCCGACGACCTGATCGAACATGCCAAATCTAAGATTGGGGTCGACAAAGTGAAAACTGAGGTATTGCTGATACAGCTTGAACAACAGAAAAATTCACTTGAAAAGCAAAAAGCTGAGTTTAAGAACAAAGAACAGGCTTTGTCTGAAGCACTCAAGCAGTATGACGAACTGAGTGCTTATATTGAAAAAAACAAGTCGAAACTAATTAACGAAGCAAAGCTTGAAGCTCAAAATTTACTCAAGGATACCAACAAGATTATAGAAAAAACGATTAGGGAGATAAAAGAACATAAGGCTGATAAGGGCATTACTCAAAACTTGAGGAATCAGCTTGATGATCACAAAAAGACCCATCTTAAAATCAAAGAAAGGGAGCCTGTAAAAGAAAAAACAGAGAAGAAGCTAGATACATCGCCGATTACCGTAGGAGATTACGTAAAGCTCAAAGGCCAAGATGCTGTAGGTGAAGTATTACAAATGAGAGGGTCTGATGTGGAGGTTCAATTGGGAGTAATCAAAACAACGATAAAACTCAATAAATTGGAGAAGGTATCAAGAAAGGATTCTGAAAAATCACAAAGGGAAACCTCTGAGAAGCCCCAAAAGACGTTCGACATTCGCGAAAAGATGCTCAATTTCAGAACCGATCACGACTTTAGAGGAATGCGGGCTGAGGACGCATTGAACATGCTAGAACGCATTATGGACGATGCGATCCTCCTCAATGCTACAGAGTTTAGGATCGTTCATGGCAAGGGGGATGGAGTGTTGCGCAGTGTTCTTAGAAGTAGATTAAAACAGTTTAAATCGGTACAGTCCATCTCCGATGAACATGCTGATCATGGAGGAGATGGGGTAACCATAGTAAAAATGAAATAATCGGTATTGCAAAGACAAGGAGTTCTTTCTATTACAATTAGAAAAAACTCCTTTATATTTCCTATATATATTTTAAATTCAAACCTGTAATGACCCAATAATCATTACTCAACCTATATGTGATCTCAAAATCTTCCTTTTGCCCAGCCATTTTTAGGCTACAAAAAACAGTAGCGACAGCACCTTCTAGGTCAATTTCAATATGGACTATGTCCCAATCTTCAAAAAGAGATTTTGGATAACAGGTATGAAAATCAACAATACAATTTGAATAATTTATCAGGGGCATTAACTGACCGTTAATACTAATCGTTTCATCATGAGTATAATCTAAGAATTCTGGATTCCATTCGTGATAACCCAATAGTGCATCCAAGTATTCAAAGGTATACCTATTTAAATCGCTTTGATGATTGGGATGGAAGTCTTCATAACAAAATACCCAGCAACCTCCCTCATCGGGTCCCAAATACCGGTTAACTTCATACGGAAATAGTTCTTCAATGATAAACTTGTAGATCGTTGCCGAAGAATAACAATCTGGTTCAAAAGTAAGATCAATGCCTTTGCTATTCATTAGTGATAGCAAATCTACCAGTGCGGAACCTACTTCATCTGGAACTAGGTCTTCCAGCACTTTATAAGGTGGCTGCCCTATAAAATCATAAACTCTTGCTGTACCTGCTTCTTTACATAGTTTCTCATAGTTATAGATATGATTGATCCATGCAAACTCCAAATCTGGAGATAGCTTGTGTTCATCAGAGACGTGAAAGATCGCCCCGTTTTCCAATTCCATCTTAAGTTTTAAAATTTCAGTTTCGGCCCGTAGGTTCTCTTCTGGGCTGAGCTCTTCTGGGAACATTGACATAATATTTGATTATTTTAGAGTTTTTGATGTTGACAAGTCGATTCAATATTAATAAATAAGTGCTTTATTTCCAATATTAGTCGGTAAAGTCCATAAAAAATATAAAAATATCGTCATTGACTTTATTTGTCGATCATTAACTTAGCCTTCAATTCCTTTAAACAAAAAAACACCACGCTTTACGTGGTGACTTTATAAAAATGATATGGAGATAATAACCTGATAATTGACCTACGTTAAATTCATGAACCTGTGTGTTCTTATAGAATTTGTCTATTCTTTTTGCGTTATAGAATAAGACTTGTTATTTGTTTGGAGGTATACCAAGAAGCTCCCTCTCAAAATAAACCTTCTCTTTTTTTCAAGATCTTCAAAAGCTTTGCAATAGTAAATTCTATCTATGTATCGCCTTACTACTAACTTGACATTGGGTGCTTCCAAGGCCCAAACTATATCACCTTCGTTGTATTTGTGCTCGTCATCTTTAATATTACTCATGTATTTCTTTTTAAGCGACCTTCCTAATAAATGCTTTTATCATTGTTCTTCAAACGATCGGCAATTAGCGACATTCTAGATGATAATTGCATTTGCTCGGTTTTGCGTGGATTTTTGTTTAATGACTACTTTACAAAGATCGTGCTTTGAGTATTTATAAATCTTATAGGCTAATGGTTAATGCTTATACATATCACAGATTTTCAAGGCAAGCTTCTCGTTTCAGCTTGAGTTGCCTATAATAGGAAGGGGATAGGCCTGTGATTTTCTTAAATTGATTTGAAAGATGCCCAACGCTACTATAGTGCAATAAATAAGAGATTTCTGTAAGTGTAAGCTCGCCATACAAAAGCAGTTCTTTGACCTTTTCTATCTTATGGGCAATGATAAACTGTTGAATTGTTATGCCCCTTACCTCTGAAAACACGTTAGACAAATATGTATAATCGTAGTTTAAAGCCTTACTAATGTGTTCAGAATAATTGACTTTAGGCAATTCTTCCGAATAATGGATCATTTCAACAATCACGCCCTTTATTCTTTCTATCAAAATACTTTTTTTATCATCTAGCAACTCTAGACCAGACTTAAGGAGGTTGATTTTCAACTGCTCACGCTGAGTCTCGTTGATGTCCTCCAATATTTCAACCATGCCCAGATCTACGATAACATGATGAAGACCCAATTTAGCCAGCTCAGATTTTACAACTATCTTGCAACGCAAACTGACCATATACTTGATATATAATTTCATATTTCGTAGTTTTTGGATAATAAATTCGCCCTTTGACAATATAATCCCAATTCTGGCAGGTTTGTTTACAAATTGATTCATAAGTGATATAAATCATTTATGATAGTC
>CAMFLX010000041.1 GCA_945957555.1 uncultured Cytophagales bacterium | reverse complement strand
GTCTAAGAGGTCAAAAATAATTTTAAACATATCGTGTTTGTTTCAGGATTTGAACGGAAAAGTGAAGGGAATGTTAGGGCTTAAGGATGTTTGAGGCATAGAATGTTCCATTTCAGGCTGAGACTAAATACAGCAGGACAGAGGCTTTGGGCAAATTGACAAATAGTACCACAAAACACCCCATTTATTACCTCGAAATCTTAATTATGGAAAAATACTCAGGGCTAGTAGCGTGGAAAAATATGAATATGGACTAATGCACCGCTAAACTGTATGTACAACCCACAAGAGGGGTATTTTAGATACGATACAAAACAATCAAGGAAAAACAAGATCATAATATTTGTACAATGTTAAGTTAATATTAAATAATTTTAATATTTTCGTAGCATAGACAAGTTGATATTTTAAAAATTTATAATTATTTATGATAACATTACTAAATACTAGCGTGCACAGGACTGTGCATACTAGAGGAGTCGAGTGCTCCAGCCTTAGGTTTCGACGGCTCGAACGTGTGCAAGTGCATAGGCGCAGTTCCTAAAATTTACAAAATTAAGATTGGTTAAGGTAACGAAGTTTTATTGGATTGCTTCGTGATTTATAGCGTTGCCGAAAGTATGAGGTGTCAGTATGCGGGACATGAATACTTTTGTCGATAGGAATATTGTGCGGATTACTCATTAGGTAAATAACAAAATAGACATTTGAAAATTATTCATATTCTACTGGCCAGTAGCATCTGGTTCATGGTACTTTCTTGCAAAAAGGAAGAGGGGAAAGGTGGCAAGTTGGGCATTAAGGGCTCTGTGAGGGCGAGATATTACAGCAACAATCTTAGTAAGTATACACAACAGCGGCCTGGGGCAGACTTGGATGTGTATCTGATCTATGGCGACAACGTTGGCATCGGTGATAAAACCAAGACGGACTACGAGGGTGAGTTTGAGTTTAAATACTTAAGGTCTGGCAACTACAAGGTATATGTGTACTCCAAGGACACCACAGGTGGCTCTGCTTCTGAAGACATCACTGTAGTGCAAAATGTGGACCTGACTTCTGATGTAACGCTGAGTCCGTTTGTCATAGCACTTGAAGACAAACGGAAGCTGGACGAGGGCGGCTTTAATATCAGTGGTAAGGTATTCGGGTACTTTTACAACGAAAACTTTACGGTAAAAACGGGCTCTGGCTACTTGGTAGATCAAGATGTATACTTAATCAAGGAGGGTAGCGATCCTTTGATGTTTAAAAAAGAAACAACCATGCTCAATGGTTCCTTTGTGTTTACGAGTTTACCTGCGGGCGACTACACGATTTACGCGATCTCTAAAGATACCAACCATACTTCTGCCACGGGAGAGTCGGTATCGCAAATACAGGTGACGCTTACCAGTGCTGATGCAAATATCGGCAATCTGGTCATTGCCAAGGAGGACAAAAGGGTGGGTCAATATTCGATAAAGGGCCAAGTATGGGCGCAGTACTATGATGAGACCTTCAGTGTGAAAACCGTGAAATCGGTATTGGCTGATGAGGATGTGTATATTGCACGTGTGGGCGAGAGCGGGTACTTGGACAAGGTGAGTACCGACTATAAGGGAGACTTCATGTTCCCAGAGCTCATGCCTGGCAAATATGTAGTGTATGCCTACTCAGGCGATACCACTCAGACCAATGGTGCTAACCATATAGTGGTAAAGAAGGAGCTGGAGGTAACGAATGCAAGCATTGACATGGGTGTGATTACCTTAGCAAAAGAAGACAAGAGAGAACTGGTAGAGGGCCCTTTTAAAATATCGGGTGTGGTAAGGGTGATCGACTGTAATTCTGAGTTTTCGAATTGCTCTAATTCTAGACCTACGGCTGGTTTTGATGTATTCATCATGAAAGAGGGCGGCAAAGGGTATTTTGATAAAACTTCAAGCTCAGATGGGGGCACTTATGAGTTTAGGGAATTGCCCAATGGTAACTATATCGTGTATGTGATTTCCAAAAATGAGCTTTCACTGACCGATCCGGATCAACCTAAGGTGATTGCGATCAAAAAGAATGTGACGGTGAATGACGGGAATGTGACGGACATTAATTTTGAATTGATTGACTAAATGGCTGCAGGGTTGAAAGGGATTATAATAGGGTTGATGATAGGCGTAAGTATGGGCCTAGCTGCCCAAAGCAAGGCGAATATCAAGAAGAACAAGATCAAGTCGCTGAGCACGGAGGCTACCAAGGTGGAGGATGGTAAAACTATCGTCAAAAAAGAGGTGGAGGTGTACGACGACAACGGCAATGTGATAGAAAAGTCTGTCTATGTCAACAATAAATTGGAGGAGAAGGCTACTTACAAGTACAATAAAAACAGCGACAGGGTAGAGCATGTGTTTTACAATGCGGATGGTACCATCAAGAAAAGGGAAGAGTACAAGTATAATAGCAACGGGGATAAGATAGAGGAATTGACCTATGATGCGAAGGGTTCGATCTTGAAAAAGGAAGTGACTGCCTACAACGCTTACGGCGAAAAAACTACTGAAACGGTGTATGACGGCAAGGGCACTTTGGTGGAGAAGTCTGTCTACAGTTACGACAGTAAAGGTCTCAAAAAAGAGAGACTTACTTACGATGCGGAGAATAGGTTGATTGGTAAAAAGGTTTATAGCTATACATTTAAATAATGTCTGAATCCATAAATAACATATTGGTGAACTATCCGAAGATCTCACTCAAGGAGATGGATTCGGTGAAGCTGATGGACCGTACTGATACTAAATATGTGTTTGGTGCGGAACGCTTGCCTGAGATACTGGAGCTTTTGCAGGGGCATTTTAAGGTATTGGAAGTGGAAGGTACTCGAATGAGCAGGTATGAGACCTTGTACTACGATACGCCCAAGTTTGATCTATACCACAAGCACCAAGCTAGAAAAAGCAATAGGCATAAGGTGAGGTCGCGCAACTATGTAGAGTCGGGGATCAACTTCTTGGAGGTGAAACTTAAAAACAACAAAGGCCGCACGGTAAAGACGCGGATCAAAATAGAGGAAATCGTGGACGATATTAAGGACTGCGATCTGCAATCTGAGTTTTTGCAGGTTCAGACGGGTTATGGTTCGGAATATTTCATGCCTCAGTTTTGGGTGAACTATCACCGCGCTACTTTGGTAAACCTGGAAGCGAAGGTTCGTTGTACCATAGACTTGAACTTACAATTTGTAAGGAATGGTGACTTCAAAGATTATTCGCACGTGATCATATTAGAGTTGAAACAGGAAAAGAGTACTAGCTCTATAGTGAGTACCCTCATGAGGCAACTGGGTATCAGAGAGGGTGGCTTGAGCAAGTATTGCTTGGGTGTGGTGAGCTTTAACCCCGATATTAAACAGAACAATTTCAAACCCCAATTATTGTACATAAATAAAATTAAACATGTTGCGTAAGTATTTTTTAATGTTGGTAGTGGTTTTAGGCCTTTTTGACAGCGGAATAGCACTGGCCCAAAACGATGTGGTGGTTGAAGCTAAACATAGTGCCACTATTGATGTGGAGTCTTCCGAGGATGGCAAAGACAAAAAGAAGAAGAAAAAGAAAGACGACGACGACAAGGATAAAAAGGAGGATGAGGTACGCATAGATGCAGAGTTTTTCATAGGCCTAGGGATTAATATCGCATCGGTATTGATCATCATTGGGCTGATCTATATCAACAATTACCACAAAACGGAGATCATCTTTACTTATTTCTCTTTTAACTTGGTGATTTTCTTGCTCACCTTGGTAATGAATAATATCAAGTTTTCCACTGGGGCTGCTTTCGGTTTGTTTGCAGTGTTTTCCATGCTGAGGTACAGGACGGAGGGTATTTCTACCAAAGACATGACCTATCTCTTCATCGTGATCGCCATTGGTTTGATTTGTGCGATCAGGATCGGTCTCGTGCCTATGTCTGTCATTTGTGGGATTTTGATCTTGGCTACATTCTTGCTCGACGGCAACATCTTGATCAAAAGGCAGTTTTCTAAAGCGGTATTGTACGAAAACATACAGCTCATCAAACCTGAGCACAACGATGACTTGCTGGAGGATTTGAGAACACGAACTGGACTGGATATCTATAAAGTGACGGTCACAAAAATTGATTTCGTAAGAGACATCGCCGCCTTGGAAATATTTTATCGTGGTGAGAAAAAGAAATAAAACACTACTGCTCCTACTCTTGGTCGTACAGTTGGGTTGGACTCAAATGAACGATGTAAGGTTATGGCTCAAGGCTACGGTAGAGAAAAAGATCAATCGGAAGTTTTCGGCAAATGTAGAAGCCTGTTCTAGGATTGGCGAAAACATGAGTCGCTTGGAAACTTATTATGTGGCTGTAGGTGCGGAGTTTAAACCTAAAAAGTGGATCAGCCTAGGGTTGCAGTACCGACATTCTGGAAAACGGGAGATCAGCCCTTACTTTAACCCTAGAGATCGGGTAAGCTTTGATCTGGGCTTTAGGAAAAAGTTTCTAAAAAGAATCGTATTCGAGCCTAGGTTCAGGTACCAGCGGCAGTATACAGCGCTCCAAACTTCAGAGAAAGGGTACATACCAAGTGACTATTTTCGGTGCAAAGCGGAAGTTTCTTTGGATCTGGACAAGCGGTACGCGCCGTATGTGAGTTCTGAGCTGTACTATCAGGTCAAGTACGATAAAAGTGAAGCCAATAGGGTGCGCTATACGGCGGGTGTGGCTTATGGCTTGAACAAACACCACAAGGTCTACATCTATCTGATGCATCAGAGGGAATTTAACGAGCCTGACCCTGTGCGGTCGTACATTATGGGCTTCTCGTACAAATTCACCTTTTGAAATGGATTGGCCTTGGTTAATGATTGGCCAAGTACAGCCAACGCAGTATTTAATAATAGTAAAAAATAGACAATTACATATATTTATGAAGAAAGTTTTAACAATAAGCACGATGCTGTCAACATGGCTGGCATGTGTTTCACAAACAAACGTGACGCTTCAGTCGTCCAATTTGCCGATTTTTATCATTAACACCAAAGGGCAAACAATTGCTAATGAGCCCAAGGTAAATGTAAATCTCAAGGTTATATACAATGGTAAGGGTAAGATCAACAATGTATCGGACAAGACTTACCATTACAACAACAACATTGGTATCGAGGTGCGTGGTAACAGCTCACAGAGTTACCCTCAGCAACAGTATGGCTTTGAAACGCGTGACAGCGTGAAGAACGCAAATCTTGACTACCCACTGCTAGGTATGCCTGCGGATAACGATTGGGTCCTCTATGCGCCTTATAACGATATATCTCTACTCAGAAACGTGCTTACTTACAAAATCTGGAACCAGATGGACCATTGGGGCCCTCGCACGAGGTACTGTGAGGTGATCCTGAATGGGGAATATCGGGGGATTTATATTCTTACAGAGTCCATCAAAAGGGGTGGCAAAAGGGTGGATGTAGCCAAGATGACTTCTGCTGACACGGTAGGCACTCCCCTCACGGGTGGCTACATCATGAAGATCGACAAGAAAAACAATACTGCCGATAAGAGCTTTGTATCGAAATACAAGTCTTCAAACAATCAAGATGTGGTATGGTTGTACCATTACCCTAAATCAGAGGACATACGTCCAAAGCAGGAAGCTTATATTCACAGTTTTATAGACAGTATGGAGACAGCTATCCAGTCGGCCAATTTTGCAGATACTTCTGTGGGCTATGCTAAGTATATCAGTACTCAGTCTTTCATAGATTACTTGATCATTACTGAATTCACGAAAAATACGGATGGTTATAAGGCTAGTGCTTATTTCCACAAAGAAAAAAGAGCGCTCGATGGCACTAAAGGGAAATTTAAGGCTGGGCCTGTGTGGGATTATAATTTTGCACTGGGCAATGCTTCCTTTTGTCAAGGTGGTACCTATACCGATTGGATGTATGTGGGTTGCAACCCTGCTACCTTGCCTATGCCAAAACTCTGGTCTAGGCTTTTGCAAGATCCTAATTTTGCCAATCAAGTGAAGTGTCGCTATCAGTCGCTTAGGACTTCCTTGTTAAGTACTTCGTCTATCAATAGTTATTTGGATAGTTATGCATTGGACACGCTGGCACAAGCGCAGGTAAGACATTTTACCAAATGGAAGATTTTGGGTACTAATCCTGGTAATTTCAACGCCTATACAGTGGCATCGTACAGCGCTGAGTTGCAAACTTTGAAAACATGGATCGCCAATAGGCTTACTTGGATGGATAACAACCTTGGAGGCACCTGTAGCGTGGTTTCTTCAGGTACTGATGTTGTGCAGCAGCAATCTGCAACTGGGATAGATTTGTATCCTAATCCTTTTACCGAAGTGCTTTCTATACAAGCGCCGGCAAGGATTCTAGAGTTGGAACTTTATAACGCACAGGGCAAACAAGTGTATCGTAAAGAGGGTATGGACAAAAATGAGATTACGCTTTCTGCTGAAATTGTGGGTCTTCCTGCGGGCTTATATGCTGTGAAATGTAAGACTGATTTGGGGATTCAGACCAGATTGGTGTATAAAAGGTAGTAGTTTGAGTTGGTTAAGCTCAATTCGTGGTAAGCAAAAATGTATACTACTTATATCTTTTTGTTTATGAGCATTTTAATTTAACAATATCTGTTCAAATACATTTTCAGTATGCATCATTCTTGTACTTTTCTTTGCTCACACAAAGAAAAAGTACCAAAAGAAAGGGTGGCAGGAAAGACCAAATCCAAACGCATTTTGCACACAAAGCCACCCCACACTGTCCATGCGTTTGGATTTCACACCTTTCCTGCGTTTACCACCCGCAGAACCAAGGTTCATAACAAATTTCTTATCCCGAGTTAAGGTTAGTTAATCTCAAACTCATGATTAAGTGGTAAATTGAAAACATCTTTTGTTTGCTCCAAAATGCCTTGATGTATGAGAGCATTCCTTATACCTATAATTGTTTCATGAGAAAGCCTCAGCCTGTAAGGTTGGGGCTTTTGCTATAAATACAAAAACATTTTGTAATTTTGAAGCTTATAGAGTATCTCTGATACTCAATTTTATATTCACTTGCTCAAAGGACATAGTCATGTAATGCATTCGCAGGGTTTTTAATGCCTCTTTGCACCTTATCATTAAGGTGCCTGCTATAGTATTATGTTTTATTTTAATCTTTAAGATTATGTCTATTTCTAGAAAATATGGTCGTACTTATCATTATCCCTTTTCGCCGGGTACTACCAGCGACGACCGCATCAGCCATGACTATTGGGCTGCGGTTCGCAAGATCAAAACGGTGATTCACACAGAGAAACTCGATGGGGAAAACAACTGTCTGAGTCGCTATGGGGTCTTTGCTCGCTCACATGCGGCACCTTCTACTACGCCTTGGACGCGTTTCTTACGCGAAAAGTGGGAGCTACTCAAAAACGATCTCGGCGATCTGGAACTCTTTGGAGAGAACTTGTATGCCATTCACTCCATCAAATACGAAAATCTCGACAGCCACTATTATGTGTTTGGCGTAAGGCTACACGAACAGTGGCTTTCTTGGGAGGAAACCAAGTTCTATGCGGCTTGTTTTGATTTTCCTACGGTACCTGTTTTGCAAACGGTAGAACCTGGTGATGATCAGCAAACCTACGAACAAGGTGTGCTAGCACTTGTAAAACAAGCAAGTGTGTTTGGCTCTAGCGACATCCTGCAACAAAAACCTTGCACTATGGAAGGCGTGGTAAGCAGGAATATAGAGGGTTATGCAGTGGATGACTTTCAAAACCATGTGTTTAAATACGTGCGCAAAGGTCATGTGAAAACGGATGAACACTGGACACGCAATTGGAAACGTGCCCCTTTAAACTTTGAGAAAAATGTGGACAATCAGTAAGGATAAATCATGGGCGTCGCTCAGTCACTACGATTGGGTGAAAGATATGCATGGCGTACCCCAAAGCCCCATACACCATGCAGAGGGTGATGTGGCTGTCCACACACAAATGGTACTGAAAGCCCTAGAGAACTTGGAAGAGTTTCAGGCTTTGGAGTCGCAAGCTCAAGAGGTCCTTTGGGCTGCGGCACTCTTGCACGATGTGGAAAAACGCTCTACCACTAGTACTTTGGATGATGGCAGTATTGTGTCTCCTGGTCATGCAAAGAAGGGAGCGATGACAGCTCGGCAGCTCTTGTACCGAGATTTTGTTACGCCATTTGCGATCAGAGAAAGTATAGTAGGCTTAGTACGTCATCATGGGCTTCCACTTTGGGCTTTGGAGAAACCAAATCCTCAAAAGACTTTGCTAAAAGCCAGCTTTGAGGTGAATACGGAATGGGTAGCTATATTAGCCAAGGCTGATGTTTTAGGAAGGATTTGCCAAGATCAAGCTGACTTGCTATACAAGATAGCGCTCTTTAAGGAGCTTTGTCTGGAAAACGATTGTTGGGGCAAGCCCAGGGCCTTTCCTTCTGCACTCAGTAAGTTTGGATATTTTAGAAAGGAAGATCAGAGTCCAGACTATTTACCTTTTGACGATACCAAAACAGAGGTTGTAATGTTGGCAGGTATTGCGGGAAGTGGCAAAGATCACTATCTTAAGAAAAACTTCCCCAGCCACAAAGTGGTTTCTTTGGACGATCTACGTCGCGAGATGGGAGTAGTGTATGGTGACAAGGTAGGGAGTGGGCGCGTGATCCAAAAAGCGAAGGAGCTGGCTAAGGAATATTTGCGTAGTCGGACGCCCTTTGTATGGAACGCCACCAATATTACCCTGCAGATGCGAGAGCAATTGGTTGATCTCTTTACAACATATCATGCCAAGATCAAGCTCATTTATTTGGAAGTACCCTATAGTCAATTGTTGTCGCAGAATCGCAATAGGGACTACGCAATCCCCAGCGATGCGATCGAATACATGATCCAAAAACTGGAGGTGCCCAAGGATTGGGAGGTGCATGAACTGGAATTGGTTTGTATTTCATAAAGAAAAGCCGTGAGAGAACTCGCGGCTTTTCTTTGTATAAATGTTTAAAGCATCTAAATTAGGAATGAAAAAATATAAAAGATATACCTTATTAGTAGCATTATGGCTTTTGATGACACTATTTACCAGTAAATGCGAAGCGGCTCATGATGGTTTTAACGAAGTGGGCTATCCTTTTGTATTTTATCGCGACTTCAACGGCAAGGGTGATTATAGTCTGTTGGATTTGGGATTCAACTGTGGGTATTGGGCTCTGGATATTGGTATTGCCTTGCTTGTGTTTTTTATGGTTGTAAAAGTTATAAACAGATTTTTAAAGAAGCCTAATCTTTAGTTTTTTATGACTTCAAGTCTTGTTACGCAACCTCCAATCGAGAATAAAAAAACATCGAACTCAATCTATCAGTTTTACTACGTTTAAATCCTTTCAAAATTCAGTACCTCAACCCAAAAACTTACCTACAGCTTATTGGTTAGTGTTGTCCAGACAATACAATCTCAAAAAAATAATCTTGGTTCAAATCAACTTTAAGTATACATCCTTATAATTAACTGATTTATAAGTGGAAATATGTAAAATATCTATTCAAAATGTTTACTTATTAACATTGGCTTTGTAGTGCATTTCAGGATACTATTTGATTTTCTTATATGGGATTTTGTACAAAAAGGTTAACATTGGTTTTGTGGATTACATGTATTATACCAAATATAATATTTGCACAATCTAAATTATGTACTGGGGTTTTGGGAGAGCCTATCATCTCAAAAGATTTCGGGTCCGGTACTAGTTTGTACAATACCTCTGCTCAAACCACCTACGGCTTTAGTACAACCTTTAGCATTTGGAACAAAGCCGCTACAAACGATGGTTACTATAGTGTTGTCAACAGAATCCCAAACGATTTTCAACTCCAAAACACTAACGTCTGGCTAGCCGGCGAAGACCATACACCCAACGATGTAGGGGGCTATATGATGCTCGTAAATGCTGACGAGAAATTGGGAGAGTTTTATAGAGATACGGTAACTAATTTATGTGTAGGAGGAACCTACGAATTCTCCTCTTACTTGGCAAATATCTTCAAACCCGCTAATGCTTTTCCGACCGCGGTGAATTCTATCCCTCCTAAAGTAAGATTTGAAATCCGTAATATTGCAGGAGTGGTTATAGACAGTATCAGTACAGGAAACATAACCAATACGGCTACGCTCAACTGGCAGAAATTTGGGATCACGTTTACGGCCCCAGCTACTTCAGTAATTTTAGTAATGATTTCAACTGCTGCTAGAGGCATTGGTAACGATATAGTGCTTGATGATATTGCATTTAGACCTTGTACACCGGCTACCATTTCTATCACACCTACTGTTAACGTTTGTGAAGGAGGTTCTGGGATCTTTACTGTACGTGTAGAAGGTAATGCTGATTACAAATATTCCAGATGGCAAATAAGTCGTGACGGAGGTACTACTTGGGACTATCTGGGCAATACAATTACCCAAACCAGCAACGCCCTTAACTATACCGTAGATTTGTCGCTTTCTAATATCCCATTTACCGACGATAGTACCACATACCGACTGGTACTGTCTACCACGGAGGCCAATTTGACGACCGTAAATTCTAAATGTAATGTGATCTCCCCAACATCACTCTTACGTGTATACCAATACCCATTCTTGACAATTACAGATCCATCCCCAGTATGTAATGCTACTGTAGACATCACACAGGCATCAGTCATTGCGGGAAGCACACTACGCTCTGGCACCCTTTCTTATTATACTACCTTGGCTAATGCGAATGTGGGTACCAACGCACTAACCACTAATCAAGCCAAAAGCATTGCAAGTTCAGGTCAATATTTTATAAGGATAGCTACCAACACCAACCCTGCATGTACTGATATCAAAGCTGTCAACGTGGTGATTGTCCCTGCTAGGAAGCTTAGCCTGAGCAAGTCAGGTCCTTTATGCAAAAGCAATGCAAACTTTACAATAACGGCCACAAAGACCAATATCACTAATTTGTCTTGGACCGAATACGTAGGAACAACAAGCCAAGTATTAAGTACAGGCTCCAGTACATCGGTGTCTATTACCCCTACTGCCACTGATTTGACGCAGGATTCTATTTGGATTAAAGTAAGTTCAACGGACGATGCAAGTGTGTGCCCCAATGTAAAGGATTCCGTAAAAGTTATCTTGGTGTCACTGCCCCTGGTGTCGTTACCTGCGGATACACAAATCTGCCATAGTGCAAATCAACAACAATTCAAGATTCCGTTTACATTTCAAAATGCTCAGAATACCACTTGGTCTGTAAAATTGGGAACTTTGAGCAAGGTAGATGCTAATACATTACAGTACACTTTTAAGCCCAGTACGAATGTGTCCAGTAAAGACTCCATTTCTATTACGGTAACCAATGCCCCATGCCCTCCAAGTTCAGACTACAGGATCATTACCTATATTCCTAATCCAACTTTAAAAGCACAAAACGATACCACAGCATGCATCGCAAATAATAAGGTAAGGCTCAAGGCTACTTCATTGAATACTAATTCACACATATGGACCTCCAATGGTGCGGGTTCCTTTTCTTCCCCCAATGCCTTAGTGACTACATTCCAGCATGATGCCAATACCCATAGCGATACTTTGTCGTTTTTTATAACGGCTAGTAGTGCATCTTGTGGTTCCCTTAGCGATACCGTAGTATATATTTATGAAAAACCCTTACATGTTTCGGCCTCAAATATAGTATCGTGCATTGCCGATTTGAGTACTGTGCTCAAGGGCCAGGTCACTGATGGTACACAAAATTTATCAAGTCTTTGGAACAGCTCAGGAACAGGTACTTTTGGGCTTGATCCAATGAATATTGACAATACTTATATCCCATCAGCAGCAGATGTCACCAATGGATTTGTAAATCTTACCTTACAAAGTACTGGACAAAGAATCTGTCCAAATAAAGACACTACGCTTAGGTATAACATCAATCCATTGCCTATAGCTGATGCAGGACCCGATTCCACCTTTTGCACAGGGATTACATTTTCTAGAAATATAATCGGCAACACTAAGTTTACCTACCAATGGACGACAATAGGCTCTAATGGCGTCCCTAATCCCATTTCTACCAGCAATGCGATTTCACTGACACCTACAGAAGATACAAAAGTTCTGTTGAGTGTCCGAAATGCGATCGGTTGCTTAGCCAAAGATTCTTTTCAAATCAAGGTCATTCAGCCACCCGTCATCACTTTGCCTACACATTTGTGCCTAGTCAATAATTTAAGTATCAGGCCAGTACTTAGTCCCACCACAGGCACAAGTTCCTATATATGGACAAAGGATCAACAAGTAATAAGTACGCTAGACAGCATTTCAAGTATCAATATTTCAGCAGTGGGTATATATTCTTTCCAATATGTAAACCAAAACTGTAAATCAAAAGCAAGTACCCTTATTACGAAAGCTCCAGACATTAGTATCAAAGACCAAACAGATTGTATAAGTGCTTCCGTGACCTTGCGTGCTCAAAAAATGCCTAAAACCCAGTATTTCTGGAATGGAACCTCTATAAGTACTGCTGACACATTGGTCGTACAAGCAACGCCACAGCCAGTAACGGTTACTCTACAAATAGAAGACTCTCTAGGTTGTACCAGTACAACTTCAGCGGTGGTTAGGGGTGTGCCTTACCCAGAATTTGACATGAACAGCAAAGGGGTCTGTGTAGGAGCTTTTGGCAAAGTAGTGAGCCAGCTCAGAGATTCGACTCTTGAAAATACACAAACCATCAACTATCAGTGGACCTTAGACCAGAAGAGTATTCATCTTCCTGCCTGGAAGACCATAGAGTTTGAGCAATCAGGTCTTTATGCACTGTCATTATCCATAGGCAACTGCAAAGTAACTCATCAAATTCAAACAGCTGTATATCCGCTTCCTGTGATTCAGATGAAGGATAAATATGTGTATTGCAATGAAGATCCAGAGCCTGTTCGTATCTCCACCAATGACACACTCAAACATGCTTGGTATTTCGAAAACAACTTTATAGGCAACACAAAAGATCTTGAAGTCCATCCTGATGTACCCAGCTCTTATCGACTAGAAGTTGAAAGCAAGTTTGGTTGTAAATCGTCCAAACCCGTCTTTGTAGATATCTGCTGTGCTCCAAGACTGTTTGTTCCTAATGTGATCACGCCCTATTCAAAGGATGTGAATGCGTCATTGAATATATATGGGGCTAACTTTATGGATTTTGAGCTCACTGTCTTTAATAGATGGGGAGAGATTATATACAATACCAAAGATCCCGAAGCCGCTTGGGATGGAAGCTATCGCGGCGAGGGCATGCCTATTGGTGTGTACCCATGGATCATTACTTACGACGCCGTTTGTCCTTATTACAAAGAAGTTAGAAAACTGAAGGGAGATGTAACAGTGGTAAGATAGTGCCCTATTCATAAAAACACAAATTACCTCGACGTGTACGCATTCACCTTGGTCCGAGAGTCATAGACCGAAATAAAAGAGGCTGTCCAAAAGGGTCAGCCTCTTCTTCATGTGCCATAATCCAAATGCAAAAGTGTATTCATAAATTAAAGCCTTTCTTCGAACACTCTGATGGCATTACCCCTCTCAAGGGTATTGTGCTCCATCCATTTTTCCCTAATGTGTTTATTGGCTTCCTCTATATGCCAGCTCATCAGTTTGGCTTTGAGCTTTTCTGTCGCCTCCTTTTTATTCATAAGTTGTGAACGTTCAGATGAGGCAGTAACAGATGTGCCTGAAGGGATGTGCGTAGCTCTTACAGCCGTTTCTACCTTGTTCACGTTCTGTCCGCCAGGTCCAGAAGCACGCATCGTTTGGTAGATCACATCCTTTTCATTCCAAGTGGCGATTTTTGTAATATCATGAGCTGTAATGCCCACAAACCAATTTTTCCTCTTGTGGTATTTGCGATAAGGACTTTGCGCAATCCACTGGATCGTTCCTGTCCATGCATCACAAAATTCGGCCATATTGTTACCTTTTACCAGAAGTAATGCAGAAAATAAAGTACCAGCAGCTACTCCTGCCACTGACTCTACTACTTTACATTCTAAGTTTTGTTTTTTGGCTTCGGACATCATTTTTGACAGTACCAAGGCTACTACTCGTTCACATTCTACGGGGCCTTGCCCTGATGTGATTTGTAAGATCTTCTCCATCTACTCTTTATTCATTCTTACTATTTTAGGAATAAATTTCCCGTGAATGTCTACCAGTGTATCTTGGGCAGCCATCACTTCGTCTATGTTTTTGTACGCTGTTGGGCATTCTTCTGGGCTACCACCGATCAAGGTTACTCCAGCAGTTGTCACCATTTTCTTAAAGGCAGAAACCGTAAAGGTTTCTTTGGCTTTGCTACGAGACATAGCCCTACCGGCTCCGTGAGAAGCAGAATTAAGTGATTCTGGTATACCTTTGCCAGAAACCAAATATCCACCATGGGTCATACTACCCGGTATGATGCCCAATTCGCCTTTGTGAGCAGGAGTTGCGCCTTTGCGATGCACAATCACTTCCTTACTCTCATGATCGAGTTCCTTCCAAGCAAAATTGTGGTGATTTTCCACTTTTGCAATGGGTTTAATGCCGAGAGCTTTGCTTAAATTGGTATGGATTTGGTCATGACAGGCCTTAGCATAATCGCCTGCAAGGTTCATGCTCATCCAATACTCTTGCCCTTCAGCAGTATTGAGATCCAACCATGCCAAGTGCTGCGCATGTTTTGGCAACTTACAAACTTCCATCGCAATCTTCGTGTAGTACTGGGCGACATTTGCCCCTAACCCCCTTGATCCTGAGTGCGAAAGTAAGGCTGCATATTTGCCAGTAGGTATTCCCAAGGTGTTATGCTCATTTAGTTCTATCACACCAAACTCCACAAAATGATTCCCGCCTCCTGAAGTGCCCAATTGTTTTACCGCTTTGCCATGCAATTTTCTCAAAAGTTCTGTTTGCCTAAACTCTTCCCGATCCAATACTTCGTGCTCTTGTGCAAACTCCAAAGATCCATCCATACCAAAATGGGTAAAATCTTTAAGAGCCGTTTTCAACTGATAACTTTGGTGTTGAATGTATTTCTCAGAGAGATCATAAATACTGAGTGCCATCCGGCAACCAATGTCAACTCCCACTCCGAAGGGAATCACTGCGTTTTGTACTGCTAACACTCCGCCGATGGGCAAACCATAACCACTGTGTGCGTCGGGCATCAAAGCGCCGTTTAAACTCACGGGTAGGGTCATGGCTATTTCCATTTGTCGTTTAGCAGAAGCCTCTATGTGTTTCGCACCATAGGTCTTGAGATATCCGCCTTTTTCCAAGAGGTGGTATTCTTCGAACTCCTTGAGTTTGCTTTTGGTTACGAATGTACCAGCCAACTGGGCCAAATGCTCATGCTCCAGATATGCCTCTGGATTTTCTTTTACTTGTTGAAATATTTCCAATATTTCTGTTTTAGGAGTATGCTTGAAATGCCTCAGTGATAGCGTCATAGCTATGCTTCTTGATGCATCATTGTCATATCCTATATTATTGAGGTCCTTACCTCGTAACTTGTGATTGCTCATGTATTTTAATCTTCTAATTCAAACCTCGCCTGTTTTATGTGGAGGTTTTCTTTAATAATGTAATTGTACTTTGCTTTATCGCAAATCTTCCAACGATCCCGATATTTGAATTCCCCAAAGACTATTTTTCCTAGTCTTGGTCTCAAGAAGTTGCGGTCTAAATAGTTTTCAATCTCATCTTCTTCCTGTTCCAACAAGGGATCTATCGTTTTTGCGTGAGTGATAATATTAGGCTTTACCACTGGGACAAATCGCCAAGGCTCTGTAAATACATAAACCTTATAGACACCTGTACTTTTGTGATAAAGCCTCCATTCTTTCTTGAAATAAAGCTTTTCCTTTTCTGTTAATTTTAATTTATGGAACTGCCAATCGCAAAATTCACTGACTCTTTTGGGCTTTACCTCGTAGGTTTTCCTCCCGAATCTCCTTCGTTTGACCTTGAAGTCTTTGCGGTCGCTGTAATCGATAGCATTGATCTTATTGAGAAGCTCTTGGAAAAACACAGCATCTTTGCTTCTTCCAACGTCTGGTCTCAACACAAAATACCTTTTCCATCCTTTTTGAATGGGAGGATTGAGTGCTACCAATCCGAGATGTTTTTGAGCCTCATTAATCCTCTGGAGCTCTTTGTGTAAATGGATTAACTTTTTGTCGTGTTCCGTTTTTTGCAGTCGCCTTTTAGTTCGTTCCGATTTGAGACGACTGCATTGGGTGAAATATTCCCAATCGCTTGTTGCCATTGTATGCACATATTAACATTAGAAATGATTTGAAATAATAATGTCAAATCCAGCTACTGGATTACCATGCAGGTGCTCTGGGCACAATTGGAATACTATAGAAACTTGTAAGGTCTCTCAGACAGAATTGTTGAATGTGAAACGCGGACTAAATACTGACAATGTCAGAAGAAATAAACCAAGAATTTTGATGGATATAAATATCTAGCACCGCGTGTTACGCAGAGAGTTGCATGGGCGATATGTGGATGCGTTCTAGCATGATGAAGCCCTCCTTTCTTGCTATGAGGAGACTCATAATTTGCGCAAATATAAATAATATTTTTAGACTAATGCAAAAATATGTTATTAAAAATACTGAATCGGTAAATAATGATCATCCACTAGGGTGTAATTTACGATTTTCGCAATTTTATACCTTGACAAGGAAATAACATTGTTCACGTTTTAAGCCTATTTTGCTTTTTTCCGTATAAAAACTTATTTGAAAATAATGACCATACAAGAAACCCTCTCTTTGCTTGACCACTTGAATCCAATGGTACTTTTTTTACTCTTTTATGTAGAGAATGGCTTAATCGCTATAGTAGGGATCACAATAGGTTTTTGGGCAGATGGAAACTTTAAAACCATGCTTGGAAAAATCTCCAAAACAGAAGTTCTTTGGACGCTTTCGACGGTATTTTTCAATTCTATAGTTACGCTAGCAGGCTATGAGCTTTTCAAACATCAAGTCGTTATTTTTGATTTTGAGCTTAGGCCCTTAAATGTAATTATAGATTTTATATTACTGGTAGCGAGTATGGATCTGCTCATGTATTTGTTTCATTTGGTCATCCACAGAATCAGCTTTGTCTATAAATACCATGATCTCCATCATCATTATGACAAACCAACACCCATATCATTATTTGTACTGCATCCTGTAGAGGTTTTAGGGTTTGGGATTCTGTGGCTCATTCTTATCTCCACACTTAGCTTCTCTTTTGTTGCTACTATTATCTATCTGATCTTCAACGTTGTGATGGGCCTTATTGGTCACTTGGAAAAGGAATTTATTCCTGATGTAATCAAACACAATAAATATCTTAAATGGTTTGCAACTACTTCATTTCACAGAGATCATCATACCGATGAGGGTTGTAATTATGGATTCTACACGAGTATTTGGGATCGGCTATTCGGGACTTGGCAACAAAAAGAAATTTGAAGGAAATATTATTTTTTACGAAATAAAAATCGAACATCAAAGGCCTACATGTTTTCAAACAAGGTGCCTATAATTCCTGGAGGGTTGAGTTTGAGGTGCCTATACGCTAATTCAGTTGCTTCGCGGCCGCGAGAGGTTCTTTTCAAGTATCCTTCTTGGATTAAAAAGGGCTCGTAAACTTCCTCTATAGTCTCAGCCTCCTCTCCACATGCCGTTGCTATAGTGCTAAGCCCTACAGGCCCACCTTTAAACTTCTCAATGATTGTCAAAAGGATACGATTGTCCATTTCATCTAACCCATTAAGGTCGACATCTAAAGCTTTTAAAGCCATTTGTGCTATCTCTACCGTAATCCTCCCATTGCCCTTGATTTGGGCAAAATCGCGTGTCCTGCGGAGCAAATTGTTGGAAATCCTAGGAGTTCCTCTGCTTCTCCTCGCAATTTCGTAGGCAGCTGGCTCATCTATGGGAGTCCCTAGGATCTCGCAAGAACGCATTACTATTGAGGTGAGTAATTTGCTGTCATAGTATTCCAAGCGAGAATTGATACCAAACCTAGCTCTTAATGGAGATGTTAAAAGCCCCGAGCGAGTTGTTGCTCCGATCAATGTAAAAGGGTTTAAGCCAATCTGTACTGTTCTCGCACTTGGTCCGCTATCGAGCATTATGTCGATACGATAGTCTTCCATGGCAGAATATAGATATTCTTCAACCACTGGGTTCAAACGATGGATCTCATCAATGAATAAGACATCAAAAGGCTCTAGATTGGTCAATAAGCCCGCCAAATCGCTAGGTTTGTCAAGCACTGGACCCGACGTGATTTTAAGATTCGAGCCTAGTTCGTTGGCTATAATATTGGAGAGTGTTGTCTTTCCTAAGCCTGGAGGGCCATGCAATAAAACGTGATCAAGGGCTTCTTTTCTTTGTTTGGCTGCAAATACGAAAATCTTGAGGTTCTCAACGATTTTGTCTTGCCCTGCAAAATCATCAAAAGAAATGGGTCTTAAGGCTTTATCAACCTCCTTGTCCCGTCCTTCCATTGAATCTTTATCGCCTTTTAAGTAATCCTCTCTCATATAAGTCTTCAGTAGACAGTTTACAGTACTGAGTCTATCAATACCAAGTACAAGGTATCAGTACCATGCACTTTCTTTAATTGTGAGAAATATGCTAATCTCATGTCTGGACTCTGGCCTCTTGTATCTAAGTTTAGTCCAATTTCAATACCGCCATGAAAGCTTCTTGAGGTATCTCTACGTTACCTACTTGACGCATACGTTTCTTACCTTTTTTCTGCTTTTCAAGAAGTTTACGTTTACGTGAAATATCACCACCGTAACATTTTGCCAATACGTCTTTACGCATTGCTTTTACTGTTTCACGAGAAATGATTTTCGCCCCAATTGCTGCTTGAATTGCGATTTCGAACTGTTGTCTCGGAAGAAGCTCTCTGAGTTTTTCACAAAGTCTTTTACCCCAATCGTAAGCTTTGTCACGATGTACAATAGCAGACAGTGCATCTACTTTGTCACCATTTAGTAATATGTCAAGCTTCACCATGTTACTTTCACGGTATCCGATGAGCTCATAATCCAATGAAGCATAACCTCTTGATATGGATTTCAATTTATCAAAGAAGTCGAATACCATCTCCGCAAGCGGCATTTCAAAGTTCATCTCAACTCTCTCTGCAGTCAAATAAACCTGATTTTTTAAGACACCCCGTTTTTCCATACACAAGCCCATAATACCGCCTATGTACTCTGATTTAGTAATGATCTGCGCCTTTATAAATGGCTCTTCAATATGTGAAACCTTTGAGGGGTCAAGCATTTCTGCAGGCGCATTTACGATATGTTTCTCGCCTTTGGTGTCAAATGCATGAAAGGATACTGAAGGTACCGTGGTAATGACAGTTTGGTCAAATTCCCTTTCTAGACGCTCTTGGACAATCTCCATGTGTAGCATCCCAAGAAATCCACATCTAAAACCAAAACCCAACGCAGCAGAAGTTTCTGGCTCCCATACCAATGAGGCATCATTGAGCTGCAATTTCTCCATTGCTTCGCGTAGGTCTTCAAAATCTACGGTATCTACAGGGTATACACCCGCAAAAACCATTGGCTTCACATCTTCAAAACCCTTTACCATTTCCGTGGTTGGTCTGTCAAAATGTGTAATGGTATCACCCACCTTTACTTCTTTAGCAGTTTTAATACCTGAAATCAAATAGCCCACATCGCCTGCTGAAATCATATCTTTAGGCTCCTTAGTCAACTTAAGAGTTCCTATTTCATCCGCAAAATATTCTTTTCCTGTAGCTACAAACTTCACCTTGTCGCCTTTCCTGATCTCGCCGTTGTAACAACGGAAAATTACTTCTATACCCCTAAATGAGTTGAATACACTATCAAAAATCAAAGCTTGTAAAGGCGCTTTGGGGTCACCTTTAGGTGCAGGGATTCTGTGTGCTATAGCCTCAAGCAATTCTGGGACACCCGTACCTTCTTTTCCAGAAACTGCCATGATTTCTTCCCTCTTACAGCCCAACAAATCGACCATCTGGTCTTTGATCTCTTCTGGCATGGCTCCAGGCAGATCTATTTTATTCATTACGGGAATAATTTCCAGATTATTTTCTAGAGCCAAATAAAGGTTGGAGATTGTTTGTGCTTGAATACCTTGGGATGCATCCACCAAGAGGAGTGCGCCTTCGCAAGCAGCGATAGACCTCGATACTTCGTAGGAGAAATCCACGTGGCCTGGGGTATCAATAAGATTGAATATGTATTTTTGACCGTTGAGGATATAGTCCATCTGTATTGCGTGGCTTTTGATGGTAATACCTCTTTCCTTCTCCAAATCCATATCATCAAGCACTTGTGCTTGCATTTGTCTTTTAGTTACAGTCTGGGTTACTTCCAACAACCTATCAGCCAAGGTACTCTTACCGTGGTCAATGTGTGCAATAATGCAAAAATTACGAATGTGCTCCATTGTTTGCGATGTGCCTTTAATTTTGAGGCAAATAATTTACAAAAATAAGGTATTATTGATTACTATTTTGAGAAATAAAGGAAAATTGTTTTTCAGAATGTCTTTATCCTACTTGTAAAGGGCCTGTAAGAATAATGAATTTGATGTTATACTATAGTATGCTGTTGTGTTACTCTTATTCTTTAACGACTTTTAAGATTCTGGACCCTCCCTGCGAATTTTTCACAGAGATGAAATAAAGTCCTTCCGGGGCATCGATGTTAAAATCAGCAGAATTGGCATTCACCAAATCCACCGTTTCCAAAACTTTGCCCATAGAGTTGGTAATACTAATTTGATAATTGCCATTTTTAAGATTCAGGCGAAATTCCCCTTTGGTAGGGTTAGGATACGCACTGAGTTCCGAAGTAATTTTGGAATCATGCACTGCCACATCTGTACCAGTAAGTATGGCTCTAGCCAATCTATTTCTTCCCGCATCATTATAAGCTGTAAAATTTCCTGCAAAAATAACTTTATCGTCAGGTTGTATTGCCATCGCAAATACGGTATTATTAGCACCAGTACCATCTGGGTTGAAAGACTCATCAAGACTTCCATCTGGGTTGATTCTCGCAATAGACTTACGGTCCTTTCCATTGTAAGAATAGAAACTTCCACCAATCAAAATTTTATCATCCGATTGAATTTTTATAACCTGAACAGAACCAGTTGGTCCAGCTGCTTGTGTGAAAGGGGCATCAAAGCTTCCATCAATATTCAATCTGGCTAGACTGGGGCTACTAATATTGTTAAAGGTAGTAAAATCACCCCCTATGATGATCTTTCCGTCTTTCTGTATCGCAATGGCCAATACAGTGGCATTGGCACCTGCCCCTGGATCAAAATTTGTATCCAAACTTCCATCTTGATTAAGTCGTGCAATTTTACTTCTCTTCACGGAGTTTATTGTCGTAAAATTCCCTCCAATGACAACCTTACCATCACTTTGTTGAGCAATAGCGGTAACATAATCATTTGGGCCAATACCCAATTTGAAAGTAGTATCAAGGCTTCCATTACTATTAAGTCTCGCTAAATACTTCCTATCAATACCGTTATAATAGATAAATTGACCTCCCAGCAAGATTTTACCATCATTTTGAATCGCTGTAGTAAGTACCACACGAACTTGAGTGGTACTTATATTTTTTCTAGCCCCCAAGCCAACGTTAAAGGACGTATCTAGAGTACCATCATTATTAAGCCTTGCAATCGAATTGATCTTAGTTTCATTGTATTTTGAGAAATCACCTGCTACTACAACCTTATTATCGGCCTGTAACGCACTTGAATACACTGTCGCATCTACCCCTGTGCCTACATAAAATGTCGGATCTACACGTCCATCGGTATGCAGTCTAATAAGGCGATTTCTCAGTGCACCATTATACATAGTAAACTGACCACCAATAATCACTTTACCATCTGGTTGTAAAGTTGTTGTGTTTACCGTTAGGCTTGCTCCTGAACCTAAATTAAAAGGTAAATTAATGCTTCCGTTAGTATTTAGTCTTGCGATATAACTCCTTGCAATATTATTATAGGTAGTAAATGTACCACCAATTAATATCCTACCATCTGACTGAATCGCAGTTGAGTATATTGGATTGTTCGCTCCTGCTCCGACATTAAAAGAGGCATCAGGGTTTCCATCAACATTTAGCCTAGTAACATAATTCGTATTCTTACTGTTTACAGAAGTAAAGACTCCTCCAATTACAATTTTTCCATCAGAAGGTTGTACAGTGATGCTATTAACAGCATTATTTGCTCCCAGCCCCAGCCCAAAAGTGGCATCAATGGTGCCGTCGGTATTCAAGCGTGCAATATGACCTCGATCCATACCTTCAAACTTGGTAAAATCCCCCCCCGCCAATATTTTATTATCAGATTGGATTTTAAGTGATAGTATTCTCTTATCAGAACCGACGATCGCCTTAAAGGAGGTATCAATACTACCATCATTGTTTAGTCTTGCAATGTAGTTTTTGGCGACCCCATCAAATAAGTTAAATTCTCCTGCAATTAAAATCTTGCCATCGTTTTGAATAGCAGAGGCGAGTACTATTTTGTCTGGGCCTTTTTTAATAGCAAATGTTGTATCAAAACTTCCATTTCTATTTAACCTAGCCAAATGCCAAATGTTTAAATCCTGATCGTAAAACTCCCCACCTATTATAATTTTACCATCACTCTGAACAGCAACTGTTGTGATAACGCTATTCGCTTCTATACTAGTTGCAAAACTATTATCAAGGCTCCCATCAGGATTAAGCCTGGTCAAAGATTGCCTACTTGCTGAATTGAATTTATTGAATACGCCGCCAACGAGAATTCTCCCGTCGTTCTGAATGGCAAGGGCTTTAATATTTGAATTATTACCACTAGCCCCACTCCCAACTAAAAAACCCGCATCGCGACTCCCATCCGGATTGAGACGAGCAATGCACGAACTTAAGACATTGTCATATTCTGTCAGAATTCCGCCAACAATAATTTTGCCATCAGATTGTACCAGTGAAACATAGACAGCACCACTGGCGCCACTTCCATAACCCAAACCTATATCATCAGGATTGAAGCTACTATCATTTTCCCCTGGCTGGGCCAGTAGGTGCTTTGAGAATAAAACACTGATTAATAGCATAATCTGGAAAACAATTCTTTTCATAAGTCTTAATGGTTTATGGACTTTAAAGGACGTAAAACACTCCTTGTAACTCAATTCATTCACCCTATATTAAAGTAAATTTACTCTTAAATTTTTAATAAAATAAGAGTCTAATATTTAAATTCTTACAAGAAATACGGTTTAGAGCTCGATTGGTTGTATTTAAATGTAGAAATATAAATATGATGCCTCATGTTATGTTGCCATAGACTTTACTTTTGTCGAAAATCAAAACAAAAATATACAAAACCCAAAATATTAATCATTGTATATTTGAATATGAAAATTCAAATCTTAACATTTGTTGTGTCCATTTTATTCAGTTTGTGTATTGGACTTTATGCATACTTCAAGAAATCGATTTCTAAAAGCGGCTTGGCTGCCCTGATTTTCATTTGTGGCTTTTTTATATACAACCAATCCTATGAAGCTCTAGCAATTTTGTTTGCTATGTTTGCAAGCTCTTCGGTGCTTTCCAAATACAAACATGCCCAAAAAATAGATATGGACAAGGTCGTTGCCAAAACAGGGCCAAGAGACGCCATGCAGGCATTTGCCAATTTAGGTAGTGCTGTACTCTGCTATAGTGCTTACTTATGGCTGGGTTACGAAGGCTTGTTATTCGCATTTGTGGGTAGTATCGCGGCTTCTAATGCAGACTCTTGGGCTTCAGAAATCGGGGGACTGAGCACGAAAACACCTGTCATGATTACGAATCTTAAACCAATTACAAAAGGAATTTCTGGTGGAGTTACACTTTTAGGAACTTCTGGAGGAGTTCTTGGCTCTTTCTTTATCAGTACGTTAGGATACTTACTAATGCCCATCAATAATTCCCTAACTCTTCTGTGGATCGCTTTTATATCTGGCATAATAGGCTTTATGCTAGATTCTTTATTAGGTGCACTTATACAGGCTCAGTACATTGACGCTAATAATGGAGCCACGGAACGGAGCGAAAATGGTACTTTAGTAAAAGGCTTTTCATGGATAGACAATGATATGGTCAACCTTATTTGCAGCTTTATAAGCGGATGTACGTCCTTATTCTTATTTTTAATTATTCAATAATCTTAATCATAGCAGACTTGCCAAGTCTTCGTCCATGGTTTGAAAGCGCTTGAATACATTTTCCAAAAAAGTACCCGTTTGAGCTATTGCTTTTACCTCTTCCAAACTACTCACATCCATTTCACTGATTTTGTAAGTTTGTTCATAATTGTCAAGTTCAACTTTTACAATATATTTATTATTCCAATGATAATATGACACGGTCATTGGGCCAACAACGTCTTGGTGGAGAATCTTCATATTGCAAAAATATGATTTTACACCTTAGTATCTAAACAGTAGTTAGTCTAAACATTTGATTCGCCTAATTCGTAGAGTTTAAAAACGAAAATATTATTGTATTTTACGATTAATATTTATAAAATATTTGGGATTACGTACAAAACAAGTACATTTAAGCGCTCAATTCCCTAGAAGGAATAGCATATTAAACTTTGACGATTATGGTGGTGATGGAAAAATTTTATCAGGAATTAGGGCATTTATTCTACGCTGTTGCCTCTGTGGATAAAAAGATTGCTAAAGAGGAAATATCAGAATTGAAAAGATGTATCAGTGAACAATGGCTACATTTTGAAGATACAACCGATGAATTTGGAATGGATGCCGCATTTCAAATTGAAGCAGTTTTTGAATGGTTGGAAGATCGTGATGAGAAGGCAGATTTTGCATTTCATGAGTTTGAGGAATATTTTAACGGACACAAAAAAATATTTAATGACAAAGTGAAATCAATGGTTTTTAACACATGTGAAAAAATCGCATCTTCTTATGGTACCAAAAACAAAGCGGAACAGGAGTTGTTGTCTAAGATTTCGGTTTTGTTTAAATAAAGTACAGGCCCATCAAGCTGATTCGGCATTGTTGGGCCTTATTCATTGATTGCCAATTGAAAGCAATCTCAACAAAATTATTTATGAAATAACTGATTGAGAGCTTGAGATAGTAGAGGATAATTACACTGGAATCCTGCTTTCTTAAGTTTTGCATTTGATACATTATTGCCACCTATTAATAGCGAGGCCATTTCGCCAAAAATCATCTTAAGTACAAATCCTGGCACATTGGGCATAAAAAGAGGTTTTTGCAACGCTTTCGCGACTTCTTTAGTGAAATCCGAGTTGGTCAACGTTTCATCAGCAACAGCATTGTATGTGCCTGTAAATGCATCCTGGCGTAAGGTCTCTACATACAAACGACAAAGATCATCTATATGGATCCAAGACATATGTTGTGTGCCAGAGGCTATTGCTGATCCTACTCCATAGCGAATGGTTTGAGAGAGCTTCGGTAGAGCACCGCCTTCTGAACTCAACACAACGCCCGTTCTTAGCACTACGACCCGCGAACCCAGTTTAACAAATTCGTTTGCCGCATGTTCCCATTTCTGACATACGACCGAAATAAAATCGCTAGTACCAGAATCCATTTCATTCATAAGTTGCGATCCAGAATCTGCCCCATAGTAGCCTGTTCCTGACGATGAAATGAAAACCCTAGGATAAATATTAAGCTTATTAAATGTTTTATATAAAAGATCAGCAGTGTCCACACGACTTGAGATGATTTCTTTTTGACGATCTACGGTCCAGCGTCCATCTGCAATACCTGAGCCCGCCAAATGCAAAACTGCGTAGGTATTTAGTAATTTGGCTTCTTCAATAAATCCTTTATGATGATCCCATTGTATATATCGTGGATCGTTAGTTTGTTTCCTAGACAAAACAAAAGCATCGTAACCTGCAGCCTCAATGAGCGGAATTAGCTTTTTACCAATAAGACCTGTGGCACCAGTAATGATTACTTTTTTAGTCTCTATCATGAGATTGTAGCGTAATAGTTAAAAATCATGACCAATGCTTATCACATAAGCACGTGGCAACGGTATGAAATCTCGCACAGGATAAGCGATGTCTAGTTTGAGATAATATCCCAACAAAAAACTTCTAAATCCAAAGCCATAAGAACTAAGCACGGGAGTCGAATACGTAATGACTTTCCCATAAAACGGAGGAGAATAGTAATTGGTTTGACTAAAGGTGTTGTTTCTACTAAAAGGATCGCTTCCCGTCCAAGCAGCTCCCAAGTCGCCAAAACCATAAACTTGCAAGTGTCTTACAAATGAACTCCCTACAGATGATCTTGCCAAGAAGAACTTTGTTATTGGCAAACGCAGTTCCGCATTAAGCAAAAAGTAGTTCTGCCCATATACTGTGTTGAATCCATAGCCTCTTACGTTAGTTACAAACTTGTTCAATAAAATATCAGGATTTCCTGCATAAGGGTCTAGCGTTTGCCCAAAGGGATTATTCTCGCCGCTGTAGTTGGAATTGCCTCTATTGACGAGCCCATCAGAGCCACCCATCATGAAATATTTTACACCTCGGCCTAAAAACTTGCCCCCTGAGCCTCTAAAAGCAAATGTTAAATGATTTACGATTGGTATATAAGACCGAACATCAAGGTCTATTCTTGAATAAGATTTCGCACCTTTATTGATTCCTGTAAAGTCTTCATACAAAAGCCGCATACGCAGCCCTTTCCGCATATTGGCACCTACAATTTCTGTATTATCAATATTAAGCTCAGCAGTTGCACCTACATAATAATTCTTAACATCGGTACTGGTTGTACTTCCTATGATTGGAGGAGGAGATAGTTGATAAAAGTATTGATTGGTAAAGTGGGGGGCTATACTAATCCTCGAAGAAGGGGTAAATGGATAAGAAAACTTTGTCTGAATAGAGTTGATCCCATATTTGTGATAAATTTGTTTGTCATTATCCATGATGAAATACCTATTCTTAACCACTTTAAGTGACATATCGATTCTACGCTTCAGATATTGGTATTCAAATGACATATCACTAGATCTAAAATCCAAGAAAAAAGTAAAATTCCCTTGTAGCTTATGATTGCCCAGCATGTCCAACAAGGTAGCTCCTTGTGTAGTACCAAAACCCCGCAAATTATCCATAATGAGGGCATTGGACATCGATATTATGCTTAGCTCCCGTTTGTACGGCCTTGGTTCTTCTATTTTAATCTGATCCTCTGGAAGCTTATTCTTTGTAGTGGAGGAAGAAACAATTGTTGAATCTTTTTCCGAATCAAAGGTATAGTTGTCAGTATCTATGACCTCTTCAGGATCACCAAAGCTCAGATCATCGATATCTACCAAGTTTGCTAAAGAATCTTTGAGGTATTTTTGATAATCCTCATCTGTTTTAATTTCGAGATACTTAGCATCTATAAGGTTTTTCCTTGTGGAATTTATAATAGGGTTTGGATTGGGTTTAAGGGTAAAGTTTGGATCAAAATAAACCTCTTCTTTATTTTTGTTCATGACCACATATGTACCATAGGTAGTTTTTGGCAAAAGATCGTAACATTTAACACTATTCAAAAAAGCTGTGATACGCTCTGAAACTCCTGTATTTAAATCAAGGGTATAAAGTTGTCTGATACCATTATACTCGGCTGTATATGTGATGGTTGAGTCATCAAACGCCGCTGGCTGGTATTCATTGTCGATAGTATTGGTCAGTCGTTTGAGCTTAGACACCCCTTTGGTGTTTTCATACACAAATAAGTCTAAGTTTTCATAATAATCCTTTATCTTAACTCTATCGGCATACACCCTAGTATTGATGAGCGTATCAACTTTCCTATTGGATGAAAACACAAACGCTTTATTTGTATTGCTCAGGAAATTAGGGGTTAAATCGTCTTGAAAATCTAGACTGAGTTGTCTATATGCATTCTCTTTAAAATTATAGTACCACAGGTCGCTCTCACCATTCATTTGCCCCGAGATGATAACAGCACTACCGTCATCAGAGAAATCAAAGCCTAGAATATTTTCAAACTCAGGTAGGTTTATTTTTTGGTCGATTCGTCCTCTTTTGTCGAAGGTACTGAGCCAGAATTTATTTTTTATGAAATCTACTATTGCAATCTTATCTGCAAACAAGCTTACAAGGGGCATGGTTTCGTCAGGAGTTTGATCAAACACTCTATGGCCTCCTTTGTAGATGACTTTTCTCTTTTTACTTCTAAGGTCACAGACATACACTTTGTACTTGCCTCTATAGTTAGAGGTAAATGTTACGTATTCTCCAGTCGTACTTATTTTCACGTTCGTGTAAGTCACTGCTTTTTTGCGACGTTTACTTATTCTAAGTTTTTTATCCGGAGAATCATAATGCTCTTCCAACTCAAAACTCATATTCAAATAATACTCCTTCCAATTTTTGATAAAATCACGATACGAAATCCCCAAAACCATACCTATGGCATCTTTAGGGCTTCGAGTATCTTGAGTGATTTGGAGCACATTAGCCACATTACTTTCGCCATATTTCAGTGCAATGTAGTTCCATATAGAGGCTCCATACATTTCTGCATCTTTACCAGTGAGTACATTGGGATGTTTTAGTTTACCGGTTTTGGCAAGACTCCTCACGTGGTTATCCATTTCCTCCGTATAACCATACCCTGAGTAATAGGCCAATCCTGAGATGTACCATTCTGGAATACTCAATAAATAGGTATTTTTTAAGATGTCTTTAATATTCCCACCATAAAGAGACTCATTGATAAGATATCGAGCGACTTCCTTTTTGATTTCGTTTCTGAATTTGTTATGGTCGCCTTGGAAACAAACTTCCGCTTTTGACTTTACAAAGTTTGCGATACCTCCCAATGCGGGCTCTGGTTCTTCAAAGCCCAAATTGCTCATCAGTAGGTCTTTGGGGGTGTTATACACCAGTAATCTTACATTTCTATAGGTTGAGAGTCCCAAAAAGCGACAAAGTTTTTTATAATCGGTCTCGGCATACTTGGCTGCATATATGGCACTTTCCCTGCCTCCGTAATAAAAGTAGATGTCGAAGCTATTGGTACTGAGGTATTCCCACTTGAAATTTTTGTTTTGGATTCGATTTTTCCCAAAGATGACCTGAGAATTCTGCGATGATGCAGAAAACATTAACGTCAAAGTCAAGATCAAATAAACTGATATGTGTTTAGGCAAAATCATTAAAACCAAAATTAAACATTTTGATGTTCACTTTTATAATATTTCAAACATCTTTCAATGTTTACTTCTTCAAATAACTGGATTTTGCCCTCTAGATACATTGCCAAATGTTCTGCCAAATATGGAGCTAGAGACACCCCTTTTGTTCCCAAGCCATTAAAGATACTTATATTATTGTACTTAGGATGTATCCCCAACAGAGGTCTTCTGTCTTTGGTAGCTGGCCTTGTGGCAGCATAGTGCCTTACAACGTTATAGTTTGTATTCAATATGCCTTCTAGTTTTTGATATAACTCGTTAAATCCCTCATTTGTTACAGAAACGGGATCATCAAAGAAATTATTGTATGTGGAGCCCATCCTGAAGTTCCCATTGGACAGAGGAAGGATGAACCCGTTTTTGTTAATAATATGTGTCTGTGGCATGTCCAGTATTTGCAACTCAAAAAGATCCCCTTTTACATGAGCATGGTTGAGCCAAGAAAAAAGCGGATCCTTCGCAGCCATTAAGCCATTGCAAAAGATCAATTTATCAAAAGACTCTCCCTGAAAAACAATCTCTTCTTGCCATTCTATATCCTTTGTTTCGAATTTCGCAATCCGTAAGGCATTGATACTTTCAAGGTATTTTGCCACTCTTTCTAGTAGTATTGGTGTGTCTATCCAGCCACTTTGCAAAGTCTGCATGCCTCCGTAAGGATTCTTTACATATTTCGAGAAGTTTGCATCCGCTTTGTTGTCACATATCCGCATCCATTGTGCCCAATAAGGTTCCACAGATTTAGCCACCCATTCGTTTTGGCTTTCCAAGGTTGTAAAAGGCATATAGATGGGCAGCTCTTTGTAGAACGTGCCCCCTAATAGTTTTTGGGACTCAGTATAAAATCGTTTTAAGAAAGGAAATAGTTCTTCCGCTTTCCATGTTTTTGACCTATTCATTCCTGTAATAGGATTGAACAAACCCGCGGCAACTTTTGAAGAGGTTATGGTTTCGTCTTGGTCTACAACCAAAATTTCGTGACCTCTCTGAAGGAGTGTGAGCCCCAATACCGATCCTGCAAGGCCTTGGCCAATAATTAAAAACTTCAAAATTTTATTTTTTCCAAAAATACACAAAAAGGCTAATTTAATTAAGGTGTTTTTACGGGTAGAAGGCTATTTCCTTGTCATGCGATTGATTTGTCGAATGTTTTTATACAATATATAGTTTTCGTCAAACAAATCATTATTGCCATCTTTCTGAAACATCGCTTCTCGTACAAACTTATCATGAGGACCAGCTCCACTCAGCCCCTGCTCTGTGCCGTAGTACAGGCAAGGTATGGTATTTAGATCAAGAAGCAATTGCCATGCCTCCGCAATTTTCTTATTGTTTAATTTTTGAGCAATCCTTTGTTTATAGGGATCGCCGACTTGATCATGATTATCCAAAAAAGTTACCTGATGTACAGTACTATCTGCCTGTTCTCTGAGCGATTGCAAGCTCCTAAACCTTTCTCTAATTTTCCCAAGACTTTTACGACCGTTCATATAGTCTGGCAAATCAAAGTGTAAGTAGAAATCCAGAAAGCCATCGGGAGGAGAATAGCTGTTTCCTTGATGATCGGTTTGATTTTTAAAATATGCCAAGATTTCCGAATCACTTAGAAAGGGGGCCTCAATAAATACGGGAAACTCCATTTTCCCCAAGGAATTTGCAAATTGCTTGATTCTATGCGTAAATCTATTGATAACCAAAGGACTCATGTGTCGAACTGTATCAATTCTGAATCCATCAAAGTCAAAGTGCTGAATCCAGTAGCTATAGATCTCAACAAGAATATTTTGTAGTTCTAAACTGTCCCCAGTTTCGTTAAGCTTAAACTTTTTAAGCTCAAAAAAATCACCTTCGGCCAGTTCTGGGTATTTCATCCAATCAGTAATTCGTCCTTTTCGTTCAAAAAAATCTATGTCTCTGAGTTTAGTTGGCAGGGGGAATTCCTCTTCGTTCCAAGAGCCAAAAGGATATACAAGGCCTTGATTATATTGATAGTTCTGCCGATTAAGGTAGTGCCACACATCACCGGTGTGGTTAATGATTACATCCATATATACTTTCATACCCAGGGCATGTGCACCATTCACAAGTTTTTTGAGATCTTCTTTGGTCCCAAAATGAGGATCCACGTTGGTGAAGTCCTTAATGGCATAACCATGATACGCACCTTCTGTGTTGTGAAAAAAGGGACTGATCCAAATTGCCGTAAAACCAAGCTTTTTAATGTACCCGAGTTTATCTATAATACCTTTAAGCGTACCTCCGTAAAAACGCTGCAATTCATCTTCATTTCCATAACCTTTTTTCCTGATGCAGGTTTTGGTTGAGTTTCGTGGGGAACCGTCATGAAAACGATCGATCAGGATAAAGTAGATTTTGTCCTCTGAAAACGCTACTGGAGAATTATATACCACCGACATAACAATTAGAATGATAAAAAAGGTAACAAAAATTCTTGAATTAAAGATGGAAGCTATTTGATTTTTAACTTTAAAAGCGCGGGAAGGGTTTTGAAATATCACTTATCAATGAATTTCTATCACTTAAAAACTTTGGAAACAAAAATATTAAAAAACGTTTCCAAAGTATAAAACGTTTCCTTAGCTTTGTCACGTTGAGATTATGGAACCCATCAAAGAAGAAATAACGCAAAAGTGTTGTATGCTATTTACCAAGTATGGTACCAAGAGTATTACCATGGACGATATAGCGAGGGAACTGGGCATGTCTAAGAAAACCATCTATCAGCACTTCTCTGATAAGGACGATGTGGTGATGGCCTTTATGATCCAGTTTATAGATTTACAAAAAACACATATAGAAGCTACTAAAAAAGAAAGCGAAAATGTAATAGACGAGATGATCAAGAGTACAGAACACATGAAAACCATGATGTCGAGCATGAATCCTTCTTTGGTGTTTGACCTGAGGAAGTATCATCCTAAGAGCTGGGCGGTGTATCTGGACTTTAAGAAAAACTTTTTAGAGAACTTTATCTTGGATTGCTTCAACAGAGGCATAGAGCAAGGTTATTACAGAAAAGATCTGGGGACGAAGATTCTCGCACGCATGCGTGTGGAGGAGGTAGAGTGGGGCTTTAACCAAGACTTTTTTCCGCAATCGGAATTTGCCTTGGCTGATGTACAAGCTGAACTATTTACGCACTTTATGTACGGAATAGCTACTTTGAAAGGGCATAAATTAATCAATAAATACAAACAAATAACAGAAGAAGAATAATCAATTTTTTATGAACAGATATCTCAAATTGTTCGGAATGCTACTGACGGCATTCTCTGTGAACGCACAGAATTACACGCTACAGCAGTGCATAGATTATGCATTGCAGAATGAAGCAAGTTATCAAAATTCATCTTTAGATGTTGAAATAGCTAAAGCCAAGGTGGGTGAAATTAGAGGGATTGGATTACCCCAAATCACCGCAAGTGCCAACTTACTTGACAATGTCGTTGTTCAAAAAGCATTTGTTCCAGAAAATGCTTTTAATCCTTTCGGTGACCCTAAAAAGGTAACGCCACTCGGATTCGGTGTCAAATATTCGTCTTCGGCTTCTTTGGCTCTTACTCAAATTATTTTTGATGGATCATATTTGGTTGGTCTTCAGTCTACTAAAACATTTTTAGCTCTTTCACAAAAGAGTAAAGAGGCGACAAAAGCTACTATCGTACAAAATGTTAAAAAAGCTTATTTGGGTATATTAGTTGCACAAGAAAGGATGAAACTATTAGATGTAAACATTTCGAGGCTCGATTCTACATTCCAACAGCTAAAATCGACAAACAATGCTGGTTTCGCAGAAAAATTAGATGTTGATCGATTAGAGGTACAACTAAATAACTTAAAAGTAGAAAAGCAAAAAGTGAATAATCTTTATGATTTTGGTTTATTAGCACTGAAATTCCAAATGGGAATGCCACTTAAAGAAGTTTTAACCCCTAATGAGAATTTAGATCAATATAAAGC
>CAMFLX010000040.1 GCA_945957555.1 uncultured Cytophagales bacterium | reverse complement strand
TCCAATATTCCCGAAGGTATTGCATATAATCGCTCCATTTGATCCAATATTCCCGTAGGTATTGCATATAATCATATGATTTTCTTATTTATGGAACCCATAATGGATTCTTTCTTCGAAAGCATGTATTGTTATAGTTCTTGTCGTACCTAGCCGCTGCCGCAGGGGCCTACTTTTTGTCTCTGACACAAAAAGTAGCAAAAAAGTCAAGGCCACAAGAAAATCTGCGGGGCTTCCTTACCGCACACTCGCCCAAATCCTTGAAACTCGGTCTCGTGCCTCGCCCTCAAACACAAGGATTTGTTGGCTACCCACACACGAAGCCCTCGCATTTTCTTGAATGCCCTGCGGAATCAGTGCCTTCATACACATGTAAACGAGCTCTAATTATGTTTCTTGTGGCCGATCTTCTTTTAGGAGCACAATAACCAATTTTTGGACTTAACCAACGCTTCAGCGTGCGTGGTCGTCCACACGGCAAAAGCGAGAGCTTTTGAGCGAGTCATGCAGGGCGGGATCTTGCAGTTGGCTTTCAGCGGCAAGCAAAAAAAGTAAGAGAGCATTGCAAACCATGATTTAAAGAATACTGTTCCGATATGTTCTGAAGACCAAATCCATAAGTTTAATTGAGAGAGTGTTTCAATGTTGTTCTAGTATATCGGGAGTTCTCAAACATGATTTCTTTAAATAAAACCTGTCTCTGTTATTAGCTTAAGATGCCAATGAATGAGATAGACGATTGCATCGCTATTATATTATTCTTCTCTCCCACCCCCTACCCTTTGCAATTGATTAAAAATATTCCATAATTGTATGTGGAATAACAATTCAACTCTAGTTAAAATTTAGGACCAATTAAAAGGTGTTGAATAATGAATGTTAAGCTTTTAAAGATATCACTTATTATTTTGATAACAATTCTCTCTAGTTGTAGAGAAGATGGAAGTAATTCAGCAAGGGGAGAACACTCAATTGAGAACGAATTACTATTAACTCCAATTCATTATGATTATGAAAATTTAAAACTGACATTAAACGCTTCAATATCTGATTCAATTTCAAGTGGCTTTTGGCGATGGGATTATATGTCAGCAGACAAAGGACGGCCAGATTCTACAGGAATCGATTACTATGTAAATTACGAACAGCCTTCATTTTCATATAATGGAGAGGAAACTTTACCCGCACTTTCGATCAAAACAAACAAGAATAAAATAGTTGAGTTTTCCGTGACTGTAATATTTAATTTGATTGATCACAAACACGAATCAATTAAAAACTTACTTGATAGTTTAACAAGGTTTGATCTCCTGCGAAATGCAAAAATTAAACAATCAATTATTGAGAAAGGAATTTACAAAAGTTCAAACGCTACCTTTGAGGAAACTATTGAATTAAAAGTCTCCCAAGAAGAATATGGGTATGATGAAATCGTTTATGAAATAAAGAACAAAGCAAAGGGCACCCATTAAGTAAATGAGGAACAATTACAAAAACCTGAATATTAAAACAAACAATTCTTTCGATGGAAGTTAAAAAGATAGATATTCATATCATTTTTGAATCAAATGAAAGCGGACAAGATACTTTTTTTGATATAATCCATAATAATGCAGGTTCGGCTTGGGAGTTTTACGAATTAGATCCTGAAGGTTTTTGGGGTTTGAGTGGAGGTATTGAGATTGTCATAAATGGATTTAATTCAATATTCAGGTCTACCGACTTTCATTATTTACTCAAGCCTGTAAGTTTTCTTTTACATACACTTTACTACATAAAAGATCTGGAGAATACTTGGTTTGACAAAGATGAGCTTTATCCTGATTCGATTTTGCTCAAAACAACAGGTCAGAATATTTTGAAGCTAGATAAGGTAAGGGAAAACGTAAAGCTTTCGTTTTTAAACCAACAAGGGCACACTGTTAAATCAATTAGGGGGGATCAAAGATATTTTGATGATATATACATTGATTCAAAACTTTGGCACAATGCTACACATATAGCATTAGAAGAATATTTCATTTCTTTGTTGCAAATAGTAAAGGTCTTTCCCGACTCCAAAACAAGTAATGTAATGATGAATTTTCATAAGGTTTGGCATGATCTAAATGAGCAAAACCCTCATAACAAATGAAGTACTCCTTATCACATTCCAGATGAAAAAGGCGATTGTATCGCCCCATTATACTCATGCTTTAATAAGCCAGATACCTCCCCTACCTTTGCAATTGATTAAAAACATTCCATAGTTGTATGATGAATCTCACGCAACATTCAAAATAAATGTTGCGTGAGATTCAAATTTCAGTGGCTATACTAGTATTAGCCATATTTATTAAGAATATTGTTTATATTTATCCATGTCTATTCTCAATAATATCAACAACAGCTATCATGGATACCAACAATTGATCGATTTCTATCATGAACATAAGGATAAGCTTTTTGATAAAATAGATCTGGAGTTAGAGTTTTGGTTTGCCGCTAATATGGCATCGGCCTTGGGAGGTATCCTCGACTTACTGAATGAAAATTTCAATGAAGTGATCATTAAATCCATACAGCCAGATATCGAAAAAATACTTTTAAAGAATGAATTCCTTTCCTATTTCGGACACCCTAGTATAAGTGATGATTACCAAACTACTATCAAGTTTCAAAAACTAAAACCTACAGATGGCAAGTTTTTCAACAACTATGTAATGAATGAGCTATTGGACAGATCAGAACTTCCCAGAATGTCACAGCTTGTCAAGCAAAAAATCGCAGAGAAGATCTATGAGATTTTTGTAAATGCTCAAATCCATAGCAAAAGCAAACATATCTATACTTGTGGACAATTTTATCCCAAAAAGAATACCATAGAATTTACCATAGTAGATATGGGAATCGGTTTTAAGAAAAAAATTAATGAACGCTTTGGTTGGAATCTTGATGCTACCCAAGCTATCAAATGGGCTACCCAAGATCGACACACTACTAAAATAGGTGTGCCCGGAGGCATAGGTCTTGCTCTTTTAAAAGAATTTGTCACACTTAATAAAGGTTTTATGCATATCATAAGTGACAATGGCCTTTATCAATTTGACTCTAACGGTGAACAAATGCATCATTTTACAAGAAGTTTTCCGGGAACTATTGTAAATTTACAATTCAGAACAGATGACACGGGATCCTACACACTCAAAGAAGAAATCGATCTCAACAATATTTTTTAAGAAATGGAAGCAATAACCATAAATATTATTAACATAGTAGGCAGTTCTTTTTGTGTAGAAGCGGAGGATGGAGAGAAAGTTTTTGTTTTAATAAACAGACTTTTGTCAGATCATAAAAAAGTAATGCTTTCCTTTTTAAATGTAGAAATGCTCACTACAGCTTTTTTGAATACAGCTGTCGGACAACTCTACGGTAAATTTACAGAAGATCAGATCAGGGAGAATTTATCCGTAAAAGACCTTTCAGCATCAGGAGCAGTATCGTTAAAAAGAGTAGTAGAAACAGCCAAACTTTATTATAAAGATCCTGGCGCGATGGAAAGGAGTATGAACGACATTTTAGATGAATAAAATATGGCTACTAAATTTAACCTACAACAAATATCTTCACTAACAGGCAGAAAGATATTGTTTGATGCCAATATATTGATTTACTTATTTTGGCCTACAGGAAGGTACCATTGGGAATCAAAATATGCAGGTGCATATAATCGGCTGAGGCAACAGGGTAATGAGCTACTAGTTGATTTCTTAATGATTTCAGAAGTTATTAATAGGGTTATGAGAATAGAATATTCCAAATTAACCACAAATATCAACTACAAAGACTTCAGAAATAGCGACATAGGAAAAGAGACACTCAATGACATTTACCTTATTGTTGGCGATAATGTCCTAAGGAACTTTGATGTAATAGGCAAAGCATTTGACAAACAAGAAATTCTAAGATTTCTAACTGTGGATGAGTTGGATTTTGTAGATAAAGCTACAGTAGCACTTTGTGAAGAGAATTCATTGGTCTTATTAACCAACGATAGTGACTTCAAGCTATCAGGTATAGATATATTAACATCCAATCCTGCCCTATTAAGATCCACATAATAATTTTTAAAGTCCATCAACCTCAAATGTTTCTAGATGGATGAGATATATGATTGTATCGCCATTTATTATTCACTCACATATCCCCTACCCTTTGCAATTGATTAAAAATATTCCATAATTGTATGAGGAATAACAGCAATTAATAAAAAAGAACACTATTAATTAAAAAGACATGATGAGAAAACTAATTTTTAAAGCTATTACACTTATAGGACTAGTAAGTACTAGTCTATCAAATGCCCAGATCAATCCTAAGAACAATTTCATCGGGCTTGATGTGAGCACTTTTCCTCAAAACACGAGCTTCAACTACGACTCTTGCTTTGCCTTAGGTGCCAAACTAGGGATGAGCAGAGTGGGGATCTATCAAAACTGGTCGGCCATAGAACCCACTCCATTTAACTATAACTTCAGCATTATGGACATTGCCAACATTTACTATCCCGCTCATAACATGGCTGTAGATTTGACCATTACACCTATTCATACCAATAATCTGGAAGTGCCTAATGACTTAAGAACAACTGCTTTTGACGATCCTGCCTTTATCAATCGCTTTGTAAGTATGATCGACAGTGTGAAGTCTCACATGCCCAATGTTACACTTTCGTCATTGGTAATAGGCTCGGAACACGATGTATATCTGGGAACCAATGACACACTTTGGGCACAATACACCAATTTTTACAATGCAGTGGTTAAATATGGTAAACTAAGTTGGCCAGGACTCAAGATAGCGACTGAATTGACCTTCAACGGCCTTACCACAAAAAACACATTTGCCCAAGCGCTCAATAAGAACAGCGATTACATTGGGGTCTCCTACTATCCCTTGAATAGCGACTTCACCGTTAAGCCGCTTTCGGTAATACCCACAGACTTTGCCACGCTAGTGAGTTTGTATCCTTCCAAACAATTGTGCTTTTATCAATACGGATTCCCCTCCAGTACTACTTGCAACAGTTCGGAGGCATTGCAAGCGGAGTTTATCTATGAAACATTTATGACTTGGGACACCTACGCCAGCAATGTCCGCATGATAGACTTTACTTGGCTCCATGACTATGACGTAAACTTGGTGAACTACTACAGCACTTACTATGGGCTTAAAGACCCTATCTTTTTGGAGTTTCTGCATACCTTAGGCCTGCGCGCCTGGAACGGAAACGGTACTGACAAGCCCGCATTTAGAGAGTTGCAATGTCAAGCAAAGCGAAGAGGCTATAACAACTTAAACATTAGTTGCATCACAGAAACCTCCGACCAGATAGATAATAACATGGATGCTATTGCTGTATTTCCTAGCCCTGCTCAAGATTGTATAAATGTAGTATTGCCATTGAACACCAAAAATGCTGAGCTAAGCATCATCAATTCCTCTGGTCAAGAGGAGAAATACATAGCAAATATACAAGACAGCCACCTCAGCATAGCTACTGAAGACTTAGCAAACGGCCTTTACTTGCTCGTACTCAATGGCGAAAACGACAGGAAGCTGATTGGCAAATTCATGGTGAGCAAATAATACGTAAAAGCGATATAGCCATAAAACACAAAGGGACGTTTACACGTCCCTTTGTTATCACCTTGATACAATATCTCTATGTTTATACCATGCTGGCAACCTTCTTACGCTCCATAAACGCAGTAGCGGTTACGGTTTTCTTTGGTAGCTTAATGATGCCCAAGAGATTGAACAGCTTGATCACTTGATAGGTCGGATCGATCTCGTACCATTTGTATGCAAAGTTAGCACTGTGACCATGAGTATGGTGGTTGTTGTGAAAACCCTCTCCCATCATGAATACATCCACAGGCATCAAGTTTTTAGACGTATCGCTCACCTTAAAGGTAACGTAACCAATCTTGTGTGCAAACCAGTTGATGATGGCTCCGTGGATCGGCGACATGATGAAATGCACAGGCAACAACAAGAACCAATACCAAGCTGGTGCAAAAGCAATATAAAACAAAACATAAAGTGCTCCCCAGGCAAATCTCACCCAGTTGTTAGATGCAAAGTCATCAAAAGCTCTCCAGTCAGGAACGTTTACGGTAAACTTAGGATCAATCACGGCTGTCCTGTTACGGATAGCTGCATAAAAGGTCTTGGTCTTCCACATCATGTCAAAGATACCTGTGCTGTATTTCGGAGAGTGAGGATCTTCCTCGGTATCAGCAAAGGCATGGTGCATACGGTGCATGATCCCGTAGGCATAAGCGCTGAGGTAGTTAGAACCTTGGAATATGAACGTGAGGACAAAGAAGATCTTTTCCCATGTAGGAGACATAGTGAACGCCTTGTGTGCTGCATAGCGATGAAGGAAGAAGGTCTGGAAAAACAAAGATCCATACCAGTGTACTGCAAAGAATATAAGTATTGCTACCATGTGTTTATGTGTTTATTTTCCCAAATGTTCACATAAATAGTGGCAATACGGAGGCAAATCGGATGAATGGTAAGTATTGGGAGATGAGTTGCCAAACAACTGGGACGACTGGCGACTAGGAATCGAGCCAATCTTTAAAGCCCTGTACCCGTTCTCGGCTCACAAATACCTCTTCCTCTTCTGGGGGATTCAATTCCAGCTTCAGGCGACCATTAAAGTGGTTGTGGATCTTTTTGATGGACTCTAAAGAGACGAGCCTGCTCCTACTGATGCGGTTGAAAACCTTGGGATCCACCTCATCCATCAGTTGGTCAAGCGTCTGCTCTATCACATACTTTTGGTTGTCGTGCGTGATCAAAAAACTGAGTTTCTGATCGCTTTTGAAATACGCAACCTCAGAGATCTTCACCACCGCAAGCATACTCCCCTTCTTAAGCAGAAACCTCTCCCTGAAACCTTCCTTCCGCTTTTCTACAGGCACCTGCTTCCCTCTCTTAAGTATGCGGTATTCTAGATTCTCATACTTCTGGAGCGCTGTACGCAGTTCGTCTACATCTATGGGTTTAAGCAAGTAGTCTATGCTATTCTGCTTAAAAGCCTGCAGGGCGTACTCATTAAACGCAGTGGTATAAATGATCGGCGCTTCTATGGTCAACTGCGCAAACAGTTCGAAGCTGTCTTTGTCTTCCAACTGGATATCAGAAAAAATAAGATCAGGCTCGGCATTATTCTTAAACCAAGTCAAGCCCGCTTCCACAGAAGGCAAGATCGCCAAGACCTCTATCGAGGGATTGATCTGCTGCAACAGATGGCTTAGCTTTTCAGCCGAAAAAATCTCATCTTCTATGATCACTACCTTCATACGACTTTTAAATCAATGGCAAACCTACTTTAAACAGCTTTTCAGTATTTTCTATGATAATGCTCTTGCCTGTCACATATCTATACCTTGCCTCCAAGTTCTTAAGACCTATACCCGTGGACTCTTCCTTCATCTCTTTGGTGTGCGCGCTATTTTCTACCCAAAGGTGCTCTTCTGCACTGTAAATGTGAAGTTCCAGTGGTTGTTGTACAGAAATCTTATTGTGTTTGACAGCGTTCTCCACCAAAAGCTGGATCGACATAGGTAGCACCGCCCCCACTACACCATCAAGTTTGACCTTAAGGATGACGTTATTAAAAAACCGTACATTAAGCAGGAAACAATAAGCCTCTACTACTGCGATCTCCTTTTGCAAAGGTACCGACGTCTCCTCATTGTGCTCCAGCACATACCTATATACCTGTGCCAACTTGGTAATGAATCGATCTGCCAGTACGGGGTCTTTGTACACCACACCACTGAGCACACTCAAACTATTGAATAAAAAATGAGGGTCTAGCTGCTTCTTAAGACTCTCCACCTTAGCGATGAGGTTTTCTTGACGTAAGCGCTCCTGCTCCACCAAGGATTGCTTCCATTTACCAAATAAAAAGGCACCTTCGTTAATCGCTATAAACAACAGCGCCAAAGCAAAGGAGACGAAGATGTTTTGCAACACCACCCCTACGGTGATGTTTACAGAGGAACCTAATATACTGTAAATGAATATCCCTAGAATGAGTACCAGAGAAGAGAAGACAAACACACTGGCGATTTCGAAGACCAGATGCCTAATGATGCTCTTTTCCCAAGGGAAGAAGTACAACACCAATGCCTGGATGAGCTTACTACCTTCCCAGATCACAGCACTGGTTATAGTGGCTACCATAATACTCAGGAAATGAAGTCTAGAACCTAATTCTAAAGGAATAAAAAAAGTGGGTACAAGAATCCCGAAGGAGAGCACCCCTAACAAGGCTGACCATCTGATCCGAAAACTGTAGCTAAACTTCTCTGGCATGGCTAAAGACATTAGACCTTAAATATAGAAATATTATCAAATATGACCGTAACAAAGTATACGATACAGAATTCTCATACAAACTAATGTTATAAAACAAGCCGTTTTTTCGGAACAGTTAAGAACTTTGATTATTTTTGTGTCTAAATATAATCTCATACTTGTCATGATTAACTTTTAAGCGGCTATCCTAAATAACATGTAACGTTCTCGACGATTATGAATCATTGCATTTGAAAAACAAAACCGTACATATTGCCCTACTTATAGTTATGTGTATTTCCATCACGTACTATCCTACTCTATTGCTTCAAAGATATTTGCACAAGCGACATGTATGGGCACAGTTAAAGGCTCATATACCACATGAACACTTGAGTAACTTCACATTTAGCAAAACTGAATATCAAGGATTAAACTGGATCCATTCTAATGAGTTTGAGTTGAATGGGAAACTATACGATATTGTCAAAACCTCTCCCAGTAGCGATAGTATAGTTGTATCTTGCATTAATGACGAGGAAGAAGAAATCATTAAAGGAAACATAGAAAGGGAAATTGATAAGGGGCTCAAGCATTCGGAAAACAATCACAAGTTCAAAAAAACATTTGACCTACAACATCAGCCTATAAAGACCCTGCAAATACATTTGGCACTGATAAGCCTACCAAAGACCTTGCAATTAACCCCTTATTCAAATCATTACGAAGTAATGTATTGCCTGAAACCTAGTCCACCACCTAAAACTTCATAAACCCATCCAAATTTACATAGAACTGCTCGCCCCCTTTGGTATGGTGCGTCCATTGCACACATAAAACAACACCGCATGACGTGTACATATCCCCATGTGGAGCGTGCTGTATCTTACTTTTACTATTAATAACCCATCAACATATTTTTTTAAAAAACTCATGAAAAAAATCTTTTTAGGAGCGCTCACACTTGCGTTTAGCAGCTCCTTATTTTCTCAGAATGTAACCATTCTTGACTTGTCAAGTCTTGAACCTCTACAAGAGGTAGTGATACACACTAAAGATTCAAGCATCATACAACACAGCAACTCTAAAGGTAAGTTTGATGTAGAAGCCTTCAAAAACGTCGATTCTATATATCTATATAAAAGCGGTTACGAGCCAACCAGTACAACATATAAGCAATTGGAAGCCGACAAGTTCATGATACTTTTGACAGAGGAAGCCCACATACTCGACGAAGTGGTCTTCTCAGCTAGTAAATTCGCAGAGAAGAAAAACGATGTACCCCAACAGATACAAGTACTCAAAGCCAAAGACCTACAGTTCATGAACCAGCAAACTACCGCTGATGTGCTACAAAGCACAGGGAACGTTTTTGTACAAAAGAGTCAAATGGGCGGGGGAAGTCCTGTGATCAGGGGTTTTGAGGCCAATAAAGTACTCATGGTGGTGGATGGTGTGCGCATGAACAACGCTATCTATAGAGGAGGGCATTTGCAAAATGCAATCACCATGGACAACAACCTTTTGGATAAAGCCGAAATCATATCAGGACCAGGATCGGTAGTGTATGGTAGCGATGCATTAGGTGGCGTGATCCACTTTTACACCAAGAATCCTCAACTGGCTGACAGCTCCCAGAAAGTAAACATGGGCGCTGGTGCATTTGTAAGGCATGCTACTACAAACCAAGAATTTACCCAGAACATTAACCTTAACTTTGGATTCAAAAAGCTGGGCTTCCTTACAAGTTTTACACATTCAGATTTCGGCGACATGAGACAAGGTGAAAGGCGCAATCCTTTTTACGAAGATTTCGGCAAAAGAAAATTCTATGCGCAACGTATAAATGGCAAGGACTCCATGATGGCCAATTCGGATCCCGCTATACAAAAGAATACCGGCTACAAACAAGTCGATTTCATGCAAAAAGTACTTTTTAAGCCTAATGCAAACCAATCACATTTGCTCAACTTCCAGTACTCTACCTCTTCCGACATCCCAAGGTATGATAGACTTACGGAAGTCAACAGTGCAGGAGTACTGAAAAGTGCCGAATGGTACTACGGTCCACAAAAACGACTAATGGGTGCGTACACTCTTAGCCTAGATAAGGCAAACAAAGTTTATGATCATGCGAAACTGATCCTTGCCTATCAAGACATAGAGGAAAGCCGTCATAACAGGAACTTTGGAAGCACGAAACTCAACCACAGGGTAGAAAAAGTAAAGGTCTTAACACTGAACTTGGATTTCAACAAGCAAATCGGCAAGAACGAGATCAGGTATGGTGCAGAGATTACCCACAATAAGGTAAACTCAACGGCCACACAAGAAAACATCAACACTGGCGCCTCTGTACCTTTGGACACTAGGTACCCAGGCAATGGCTCTACCATGCAATCCCTCGCAGCGTACATCACACACACTTATGAGTTTTCTCCCAAACTCATCTTGTCTGATGGACTTAGATACAGCCACATACAGTTAAACTCCAAGTTTGACACCACCTTCTTCCCTTTCCCTTTTACGGAGATCACACAGAAATCTGGTGCTCTGAACGGAAACTTGGGCTTAGTATACATGCCCGGCCGTGATTGGAGATTCGCAGTTTTAGGCTCTACAGGCTTTAGAGCTCCAAATGTGGATGACTTAAGTAAAGTATTTGAATCTACAGCTGGCAAGGTAATAGTGCCCAATGCCGAACTAAAGCCAGAATATACCTACAATGCCGAGCTAAGCATCTCTAAAATCGTAGCAAGTACGGTTAAGCTCGAAGCCACAGGGTATTACACTTGGTACAAAAATGTGATCGCTACAGGTACGAGTAAATTCAACGGCAAAGACTCCATCATGTACGATGGTGCTTTGAGCCAAGTGATTACCCAAATGAATAAAAATAATGCGTACATCTATGGTTTACAAGCGGGTATCACAGCAGATATTTCAAAGAAATTTACCTTCGCGTCCACGATCAACTATACTTATGGAAGAGTTAAAACCGAAACGGTAGATGTACCCTTGGATCACATAGCGCCTGTATACGGCAAAACAAGCCTTACTATGAAGATCAAGAAGTTTAGAGGAGAGTTTTTTGTAATGTACAACGGCTGGAAGCGTCTTAAAGACTACAGCAACTCAGGAGAGGACAATCTTATTTATGCAACTGCCAATGGTATGCCTGCATGGTATACTTTGAACCTTAGAACAGGCTACCAGTTCAATAAATACCTGCATCTGCAAGTTGCGTTAGAGAATATCTTGGACCAAAGCTATAGAGTATTTGCATCAGGTGTAAGTGCTGCAGGCAGGAATTTGGTACTCACGCTACGAGGTACTTTCTAAAGAGCCACCCTTCATTTAAAGCAAACGAGGCTGTCCAAAAAGGTCAGCCTCTTTCGTTTTAGTGCAATTTAATGCTTATTCAATGGTTATATACCGATATAGACCTTTAAATAATCCAATTAAAAATTTCGTTTTTGACCTTTTCGGACAGCCTCGTTTTTGTTTAGCCTTTTAAAATGATGATTATAGCTTTACCTTCTTTTCTCCAGCTTCTAGTGCCTTGATGTACTTGATGAGGCCTTTCATATAGGTTTCTTGGTCGTCATAAAAACAAAAATGACTACCCCCAGGACACAACAAGAAAGAACCATTCTGTACTTGCTGCGACATTCTTTTCATATGTTCAGGATCCATGGTATCATATTGTGCACCTATTACCAATGTAGGCAACCTAAGCTTTGGCAACATCGCATATCTATCCCAAGTTTCTAACTTTCCTGAGATGCCAAACTCACTCGGCCCTTGCATACTAACATACAATGAAGCATTCAACTTGTCCAAAGACCGATTGATAGGCTCCGGCCACTGATCCAAGGGCATACGACAGAGATGTTGTACATAATAGTTAGCCCGCAAAAGCTTCATATATTTAGGATTATCAAAATCCTTTCGAGCTTCTATGGTTCTTATGGTGTCCAAAACTTTTTGATCCATCTGTTTTGCAAGCACCTCATCAGCATACTTACCATAATCAGGCCCACTTGACATCATATTTGAAATCACGAGACACTTGATACTGTCTTGATATTTCAAGGCATACTCCATGGCAAGAATACCGCCCCACGAGTGACCTAACAAATAACAATTGCTCTGGTTTAAGTGCAGTGCATGCCTTACCTGCTCCAACTCTTCCACGTAACGAGACAGATCCCATAAAGAGGTATCATTAGGATTGTCAGAATTACCACAACCTAGTTGGTCATAATAAATAAACTCTATGCCTTCTGCAGGTAGAAAACTTTCAAAACACTCAAAATACTCATGTGTAGCACCGGGTCCTCCGTTCAGCAGGAGTATTTTAACTTTCGGATTATTCCCGATACGCTTCGTCCATACCTTAAAAGTCCCCTTAGGTGTACTGATAGAAATCTCTTGGACACCACCGGTTTTAATGCCACCTTCCTGACTCGTAAAATAAGACTTCGGAACACTTGAAGGATCCACATGATCAGGTACTTGCGAACAAGAGTACAGCAAGGTCATGATCAAAATACCAAGACCTGTAAAAAAGTGTTTATATCTATTCATGATGCAACTTCTTTTCAATTCTAGAATCTGGAACAAACCAAATCGCAGCAACTACTGTATAGAGACCAAAACCAATATAGGGGTGTATAAAGCACAAACCGATACCTAACATGTAAATAACTGTAGATAGGATACCCTTTCTGTCATTCCCAATAGCTTGTGCCAAGGTCGAATCTTCACCATGAAGTTTTTTCAAGGATACGGAAAGGAAATAATATCCAATGCTACACATTAGTAAGACTATTCCATAAAATGCCACAGGCACCATTGCAAAATGGTTCTCCCCCATCCAAGCTGTAGTAAAAGGAATCAATGAAAGCCAAAACAACAAATGGGTATTTGCCCAAAGCACCGTGCCATTTACATGTTTAGAGGCATGAAGCATGTGATGATGGTTGTTCCAATAAATTCCAACGTACACAAAGCTCAAGATATAACTGATAAAAACAGGGATCAAGGGCCTTAGGGCCTCCCAATCACTCTCATGCGGCACTTTGAGCTCCAACACCATGATGGTAATGATAATTGCCAACACCCCATCGCTAAACGCTTCTAATCTTCCTTTCCCCATCTACATTGAACTTTAGATTTTAATTAATACTCGATCCTTAAAAATTTTCTCAATCATTTTCAAGATATACAAGGTAAATATATTGGTTTGATTCCTATTGAACAAGCACAGAATGGGACTCCTACCCTGTTTTACTAATTAATATACGCCATATCCCTTATTTTTCATTTGAGATATAGACCGTCACTGTCAATATAGATACAGAATTGAAAGTTACATTACATCATGTTTAACATTTTAAATCCAACAACATGAAAAAGCTCCTTGCAGTGATCATTTGTATTTGTTTTACGAATTCATGTGTGGTGATCCGCCAAGGCGAGATTGGCGCCAAGCGAAAGATTGGAAGGCTAAACCCTATAGTCTTGAATCCTGGGGCGCATTTTTTCAATCCTTTCATTACTACTGTTATGAAAGTAAATGTGCAGACACGGAACATGGACGTAGAAGAGGCACTGCCATCCAAAGAAGGAATTATGGTGAACACCAATATATCAATACTCTACCACATAGACCCCGCAAAAGTATCTGAGATTTTAGGTTCCATTGGACCAGTAGATTATGAAAAAGGAATCTTGTTGAGTGTATTCAAATCTTCAGCGCCCAATGTCTCTTCACAATATCTAGCGAAAGATATGTATACCCACAATAGGGCAAATATAGAAAAGGGTGTGGAAGAACACATGAGAGAGGTTTTGGAGAAAAGAGGCTTTATGATTGAGAAAATTATGCTCAAAAACATTACCCTACCAGATGGACTTAATAAATCAATAGAACAAAAGTTAGAAGCAGAACAAGAAGCTCAACGTATGGAATTTGTACTTCAGAAAGAGAAACAAGAAGCAGAACGTAAAAAAATTGAGGCTGAGGGTATCAAGAACGCACAATTAATCATTTCGGAAGGCCTTAATCCTTTGTTTTTGCAATGGAAATATATAGAGGCTTATAAAGAATTGTACAAATCTCCCAACTCCAAGGTAATTATCTCCAATGGGCAACTACAACAGCCCTTTCTTTTGAATGCAGGTCATTAAATAGTAATGTCCGTAGTATTATACAAAACCTACGGACATTACTCATCTGAACTTAACTTAAGCAATAATAGAAGTGTATTTCTCCTTGTTCAATACAAACAAAGCTGCATTAAGTACAACCAAAACGACACCAATACCTGGCTGACCTACAAGTAATAATTCAAACAAAAGGATATTAATATTAATAGGCGCAATCAGTATAGCTGCCAAAGCCCTTGTTTTAGGAATAAAAAACAAAGCTCCAATAGCAACCTCTAAGATCTTTACTACCAATAAGTACTTAGTACTATACATAATTCCGATGTAATTACCTACAACACCTTCAGGGAAAGGAGGCTGTGGAATGAAATGAAAAAAGTAGTTGAGTCCAAAGACGAAAAAAACGACACCTAAAAGTGAAGAAATGATTGTAGTAATTAATTTTTTGTTCATGTTTACATTAATTTTAAAAATACCCACCGGTACAACACGAAGAGCAAAAAAAAAAGTTCAAAACTCATCAAGGACCAACTCGATAAATTAATAATGCTGAGACTGGCCAAACCTCTTAATCTTGCTTCAACTATTGAAGCGGTTAAATAGCAAATTCCTACTCCTGCTCAATCCATATTCTTAGGCGCTGTGGCAAACAAAAACCTCAATAAATGGCAGAGGCCTCGCTTTCACGAGGCCTCTGCCATTTATTGATTAAATAATCTCTCCTTCAAATTAAACATGAGCCGATAACTTGCCAGCCAACACTGACTTAGGCACTGCTCCTATTTGCTTGTCAACTACTTGACCATCTTTAATCACCAACAAAGTTGGGATGCTTCTTACACCAAATTTCATGGCTGTGTTTGGATTGGTGTCCACATTAAGTTTGCCAACCACCGCTTTACCATCATACTCACCTGCAAGCTCATCGACCATTGGTCCGATCATCTTACATGGACCACACCACTCAGCCCAAAAATCCACCAATATAGTCTTACCTGAATTTGCTATCTCATCAAAGTTAGCATCTGTTATTTCAATCGCCTTTGCCATCTTAAATAAATTTTAACCTACTATTAAAATATAAACTTCAAAGGTATAACTAAAATGATTATCTAAAAAGTTCACCAATCTATTTTAATTCCTATTCATTTGGCATTTCAGTGATTTCATTAATGCTGATGCTTGCAATATCAGCACAAACCAATGAATTACTACGAAACTTAACTCTTGGATCCCCCACCCTCAAATAAAAGCATTTGTACCAGCAGATCTCACATACTAAAACACCTTACTATTTTTAAGTTCACCAAACTTGTAGTTTTCCTCTTTGATTTTCTTCCCATTCTCATCAAAATAAGTACATTTCCCGTTTCGCTTGCCCCCCACATAGGTACATTGACTTTCCAGTTTACCATTAGGATGGAATGATTTTGTGAGACCGACTTGCACATCAGCTTTATAAGTCGTTTCTAGTTTTTCCTTCCCATTGGCATGATATTCAATGTAAGGACCATTTTTCTTTCCAGCTGGATTATACAGCTCTTTAGTAGCGATATTCCCCTTTTGATCGTAGGTCTTACGTTCTCCATTCAAGTTATTGTTCAAATAGTTCTCTACACACTGCAGCTCTTTGTTTTCATAATAGTATTTCCATTCACCTTCCTTCTTACCATTCACAATCTTCTGAGTAGCTTTGATTTTACCGTGTTCGTAATATAAAGTGTGCTCATGATCCTTTTCTCCATTGGCATAACTAATCTTCTCTTTGAGCTCTCCTGACTCATAAAAAAACTTCTGCTCCCCCTCCTTTTTACCGTTAAAGTAATTGAGTTCCATCTTTTTGTTGCCATTGTCATAGAAGCCTGTAGTCTTACCATGTTGCACACTATTCACATAATTACCTTCCAGCACCAAGCGACCGTTGGGGTTATAGTTCTTAAAAAAGCCCGTCTTTTGGCCTTTCTCGTTATAGCTTTCTGTTTCTAGTACCCCACTTGGGTAATACGTTTTGAAAAACCCATGCAAAATTCCCTTCTTATAGTTTTCTTCACTCTTTTTAACACCACTCGCATAATAAGTCAACGTGAGACTGTCTTGCTTATTATTCTTATACATGGCGGCCCTCTTGAGTTGTCCATCAGGATAAAACTCATACATCGTCCCTTCAATTTGATCGGCAATCATGAAAGCTTTCGACATGAGCCCACCCGTTTCATAATAGTTCCAAACACTATCTTTAATCACATCATCCACCAATACGGTCTTCTGCAATAATTTCCCACTAGGATAATAAACCTCATAAGGCCCATTGCGCAGGTTATTACTGAAATGATACTTAGCTTTGAAGGCACCCTTAGGATAATATTCCACAAAATCACCGACTTTCAGCCCGTTTTCATAAGTTCCTTCCAGCTCAACTTCTCCAGATTTATAAAACTTAGTATACTTCCCATCAGGAACCGAATCGGTCTCCGACTTCTTGAAATACTCTTCTTTCTTCTGTTTCTTCATGGGATCATAATAAGTAATGACCAATACTTGAGAGAAACCAACACTATTGATCATTATCAACACCAAAAACCACCCACTTTTACCTATTATCATACAGTTAAATTAAATATCATCCTTAATAAATTACTCATATAAAACTTTACCCAAACAAACCTAACAATTCCTAAGTAATAATTACTAAAACGTTTTAGTTTAGATATAAACTAAATTATATCAAGATTTGTAAAAATTACGATGCAAGGGTATATTTGCAAGCACTAAAAATAAGGATTTTTAAAACATTTTTACAAACAATTTATTTTTAACGATAAATAACATTACAATATGAGTTGGATTACAAAAACATTGTCTAGTTCGATTGGAAAGAAACTAATAATGGGCATCACGGGTCTGTTTTTGTGTTCTTTTTTGATTGTACACTGCGGACTCAATGCATTAATTTTCGCAAATGACCATGGAGAATTGTTTAATGCAGGAGCAGAATTCATGGCACACAACATATTCATCCGAACGATGGAAATTGTACTATTCCTTGGTATCCTACTACACATCTACCAAGCACTAATGCTTACCTTACAAAACAAAAAAGCTCGTCCTGTGGGATATGCCGTAACTAATGGTAACGCAAACAGCAAATGGTACTCTAGATCTATGGGACTATTGGGAACTTTACTTCTAATTTTCCTGATCATTCACCTTAGACATTTCTGGTTTGTGAGTCGTCTTACAGATGAGATTACAAGTGGACAAGAAACACTGTTCGGGGAAATGAAAGAAGTATTCGAAAGCCCACTATGGGTTGTACTATATGTATTAGGTAACGTATCACTTGCGTATCACTTAATGCACGGCTTCCAATCGGGTTTTCAAACTTTGGGCTTAAACCATAGGAAATACACTCCAATTATCCAGTCCATTGGATTCGGGTTTTCCATAGTGATCCCTTTCGTTTTCGCACTAATGCCTTTGGCTATATTTTTCAAATTCATTCAATAATCACATTAATCAGGTTTAGAATATGTCAAAATTAGATTCCAAGATACCTGAGGGTCCAATAGATCAGAAATGGACCAAGTACCGCTCAACCATCCCTCTGGTAAACCCTGCAAATAAGCGTAGTCTAGAGGTAATAGTAGTAGGTTCAGGTTTAGCAGGCTCATCAGCCGCAGCTACATTGGCAGAAATGGGATACCAAGTTAAGGTATTCTGCTTTCAAGATTCTCCTCGCCGCGCACACTCAATTGCAGCACAAGGAGGTATCAACGCCGCAAAGAACTACCAAAACGACGGTGATTCAACTTACAGACTTTTTTATGATACGATTAAGGGTGGTGACTACCGTGCACGTGAGGCTAACGTACACCGCCTAGCTGAAGTTTCAGCAAATATTATTGACCAATGTGTTGCACAGGGTGTACCTTTTGCACGTGAATATGGTGGTGTGTTGAGAAACCGCTCATTTGGTGGTACTCAGGTACAAAGAACTTTTTACGCTGCTGGTCAAACAGGTCAACAACTTTTGCTAGGCGCATATTCTGCTTTAGAGAGACAAATCGGTCTTGGTAAAGTAGAAATGTACTCTAGACATGAAATGCTTGACACGGTTACTATTGACGGTAAATGTCGTGGTATCATTGCAAGAAACTTGATCACAGGTAAGCTAGAGAGATACTTTGGACACGCAGTTTTATTGTGTACTGGTGGTTACGGTAACGTATTCTATCTGTCGACTAATGCAATGGGTAGTAATGTGACTGCCGCATGGAAGGCACACAAAAAAGGGGCATTCTTTGCAAACCCTTGTTATACACAAATTCACCCTACTTGTATCCCGGTATCAGGTGATCACCAGTCAAAATTGACCTTGATGTCTGAGTCACTTAGAAATGATGGTAGGATATGGGTCCCTAAGAAAAAGGATGACCCAAGAGCGGCTAACGATATCCCAGAGGACGAAAGAGACTACTACTTGGAGCGTAGATATCCCGCATTTGGTAACCTTGTACCACGTGATGTGGCTTCAAGAGCTGCTAAAGAAAGGTGCGATGCTGGCTATGGTGTAGGAGCTTCGAAACAAGCTGTATATTTGGATTTCAAATCGAATTTGATCAACAAATATGGTAGAAGAGAAGCTACCAAGAAAGGCATAGAAAACCCATCACTAGAAACACTTATTGCACTTGGCAAAGAAGTGGTAAAGGAAGAATACGGTAACCTGTTTGATATGTACAAACAAATCACAGGAGAAGATCCTTACGAGGTACCAATGCGAATCTATCCTGCAGTACACTATACTATGGGTGGCCTTTGGGTTGACTATAACTTGATGACTACCGTGCCAGGCTTGTATGCACTTGGAGAAGCCAATTTCTCTGATCACGGTGCCAACCGCCTAGGTGCTTCTGCGCTTATGCAAGGTTTAGCTGACGGATACTTCGTAATCCCTTACACTATTGGGGTTTATTTGTCTAATGAGATCAGGACAAAATCCATCCCAACAGATCATGAAGCTTTTGTACAAGCAGAGAAAAATGTCAAAGAGACTTTAGACAAGTTCCTTTCTATAAAAGGCACGAAATCAGTAGACCATTTCCACAAGAGATTAGGAAAGATCATGTGGGAAAAATGCGGTATGGCTCGTACTAAAGAAGGCCTAGAGTCTGCTATTAAAGAGATTCAAGCACTTAAAGCCGAATTCTGGAAGGATGTAAGAGTACCTGGTAGCAATGAAGAGTTCAACCCAGAACTAGAAAAGGCGGGCCGTGTGGCAGACTTTATAGAACTTGGAGAACTTATGTGTATCGATGCATTGAACAGAAATGAGTCATGCGGTGGGCACTTCAGAGAAGAATACCAAGAAGAAGGCGGTGAAGCAAAACGTGACGATGAAAACTACAAATATGTAGCGGCATGGGAATATAAAGGTGATAGCGCTTTTGAGCTTCACAAAGAGGAATTGGTATACGAGAACATTAAGATAGCACAAAGAAGTTATAAGTAATATGTCAGGAAACATGAACTTGACGCTTAAAGTTTGGCGTCAGAAAAACGGTAACGCTAAAGGGGAACTAAAGACTTATCCCGTTAAAGATATTTCTCCTGATATGTCTTTCTTGGAGATGTTCGACGTACTCAATGAAGAACTTATCACCAAAGGTGACGAGCCAGTAGCTTTTGACCACGATTGTCGCGAGGGAATCTGTGGCATGTGTAGCATGTATATCAACGGACGTCCACATGGACCACTACAAGGCGTAACAACCTGCCAGTTGCACATGCGTTCATTCAAAGATGGAGACACCATAGTAGTTGAGCCTTGGAGAGCTGCGGCATTCCCTGTGATCAAAGATTTGACTGTGGATCGTACTGCATTTGATAGGATTATTGCATCAGGTGGTTATGTTTCAGTGAACACTGGTAACGCTAAAGATGCGAACAATATCTTGATCGGCAAAGAAGAAGCTGATGAAGCATTTAGTGCTGCAGCATGTATCGGTTGCGGTGCTTGTGTAGCTGCTTGTAAAAACGCTTCTGCTATGCTATTTGTTTCTGCAAAAGTCTCTCAATTGGCACTTTTGCCACAAGGACAGGTAGAAGCTAAGACACGTGTTGAGAAAATGGTTGCTCAAATGGATGCTGAAGGTTTTGGCTCATGTACCAACACTGGTGCTTGCCATGCAGAATGTCCAAAAGAAATCTCATTGGAACACATCGCAAGATTGAACAGAGAGTATCTAGGTGCTAAACTAAGCTCTAACAACGTGTCAATATAACTACACGTTCACTTCATAAAGAAAGGCCAGCCATTAATTTGACTGGCCTTTTTTCATTTACGTACTATCCAATAGAAAATATTTAAGGCTCGATATGGAAAACAACCTCCCCTACGCTCTTATGATTATGAGCACCATCGCATCGTACTAGTAAACAACTTACTCGTTACGATCAAACAAACAATAGCTTTTAAAAAGCGCTGTGGACAGTTCTAGTAGTAATACATAAAAAGTACAATTCATCTTTATTGGAAATAATATTACTAAATATTGTATCTCAACAAAATCAAAGACCAATTCTACAAGTGAATATATGATAGAAATATTTAGTTTTATGAGATTAAAAACAAGTCAAGGACAGTCCATAAAAAAGCTCATAAGTTCTGGTCAAAAAGCTCAGCAGCTTTTTGACAAAAGGTGCGGAGCTTTTCATCAAAAGGTGCTGAGCTTTCTGGTAAAAGCTCAGCACCTTTTCAGTAGCTAAACAGCATACTGGTTATCAAGCACATACAATATCATAGTTGTCGGAAAATGAAAAAGAACATCCAGATATCAATACCGCAGCCTTGTTCTGAGGACTGGGACCAAATGAGTCCTCAACAAAAAGGACGCTTCTGCGAATCGTGCCAAACTACCGTGATTGACTTCTCTAAAATGACTGATCAGGAGCTAGTAGAATTCTTTAAAAAACCCAAAGGTAACACCTGTGGGCACTTCAAGCCCCAACAGCTCGACCGATCACTCAGCTATGATGAAAACACTTGGTTAGAGCAAAAATCCCAGAGGCTGATCCTTGGAATTGACACCCTATTGAGCCTCCAAAGCACTTATGCTCAGAAACGCATGGGTAAACCAGCAATACACCTAACAGAACAAACAAATATTCAAAAAAACAAAAACCAGACAAAGATAGCACCAACACCATAGAAGGCGTGGTATTGAACTCGGCAACTAAAGAACCGCTGATAGGGGCCTTAATATATATACATCAAAACCAATATGTGGCAGAAACAGATACTTCTGGAAGATTCAAGTTTCATTTACCCAAAGACACTGGTATCGATACTATCAAAATCATATACGACACGTTTCATCCTAAAAGTATAAATATAAATGAACTCAATCAACACAACAATATTATTGAGCTTAATACGAATATTGACCAAATATATCAAATAAGTGGAACTGTAGGCATTGTCACCTCATACAAAAGACGATCATGGTTTCGTCGCAACATCCTTTTCTTCTGGAAATAGAAAAGCAGCCTATTCTTTCGAATAGACTGCTTTTCTTTGTGAAAAAAACTAATCAATAATCCTTATTTCGCACAATATTCATCGAAAGCCAACATCAGATTCTCAGCGATCAACTCAGCTGGACGACCTTCGATATGGTGTCTCTCGATCATGTGTACCAACTCTCCGTCTTTAAACAAAGCCATAGATGGCGATGATGGAGGATAAGGCAATGTAAACTCCCTTACCTTTGCCACTGCTTCTTTATCTACGCCAGCAAACACTGTTGCTATATGATCTGGTTTGTGTGCCGTAGCCTCAACAGCTATTTTAGCCGCCGGCCTTGCGTTACGTGCGGCGCAACCACATACCGAGTTGATCACCACCAAAGTGGTTCCTTTTTGATTGATCAAGTCTTCCACTGCGGCAGGCGTTTTCAATTCTGAATAACCTACGTTAGTAAGCTCTTGTATCATTGGTGCTACTAATTCTAATGGATACATGTTCTGTATGTTTTAGTTATTTAAATTTTTGCTTAATTATTATAATTCCTGACCGATAGATTTTAATTTACATAAAACCCAACTCCAGTCTAGCCGCCTCACTCATCATGTCTTGACTATAAGGAGGATCAAAGGTTACCTCTACCGTGGCCTGCGCTACACCTTCTATTTCTCCAATCTTAGTTTCCACTTCCTGCGGCAACTCTTGAGCTGAAGGGCATGCTGGAGATGTGAGAGTCATCACTACGTGTACATTGTTCACAGGGAATACAGTAACATCGTAGATCAATCCTAATTCATATATGTTCACCGGTATCTCGGGGTCATAAACAGTTTTTATGGCCTCCATTACCTTTTCTTTCAACTCTTCTTCTGTCATCACTTCTGTGTTTAATTAGTTCGCCAGCTTGGCATCGTATGCCAACGCATAAAACTTCATTTGCTTTAACATGGACAAGAGCCCATTAGACCTTGTTTGCGCTAAGTGGCTCGTCATCCCGATCTTGTCAATAAAATACAGATCAGCTCCACTGATCTCCTTTGGCGTATGACCTGACAATACCCTTACCAAGAGACTCACGAGACCTTTCACGATCACTGATTCACTGTCTGCCGTAAAGACCAACAGACTACCGTCCATCTCTGCGCCCAGCCAAACGTTTGACTGGCATCCCTTGATCTTGTTCTCATCAATCTTATACTTGGGGTCGAGCGGCTTTAGTTTTTTGCCTAACTCAATAATGTATTCATACTTATCGTTCCAGTTGTCAAACAACTCAAACTCCGATATAATCTGATCTTGTATTTCGTTAATAGACATACTTATAAACAAACAAAAAATTGAATAAATAGTTCTTCACAAACAAAAAATCCCGCACGCGGCGGGATTATATGTTTGGCAATAAAAACAATTACTTCTTTTTGTATTTGTTCATAAACTTCTCCACACGTCCCGCAGTATCGAGGAACATCTTCTTACCAGTGTAAAAAGGGTGCGAAGCAGAACTTACTTCTATTTTAATTACTGGGTACTCTTTGCCATCTTCCCACTTAATAGTCTCTTTAGAGCTCATCGTAGACTTAGTCAAAAACTTAAAGTCAGAAGATTGATCCCAGAATACTACGCTTTCATATTTTGGATGGATACCTGCTTTCATTTTGTATTCTTTTAAAATTTAAATTTTCAGACCGCAAAGATATAAATTTGTTTGTTTGTTTGAAAATTATTCATAAAATTAATTTTGTTTATTCAAATACCTTCAAACAATGCCTCTTTATGAAAAATGATTCCAGCCCTGTGCCTGAATAGGATATTTGTTTCCTTGTTTCGACAATAAAAAGACACCATCGTCTTTTGGCTTGATCAAACCTATACCAGCTACATCAGGATGTTTACTTATCTTCTCATAGTCCTTTGCATTCAAAGTAAACAAAAGTTCATAATCTTCGCCCCCATTGATGGCCGCAGTTATCGGCTGCATGTTGAATTCCACAAACGAATTATACACATCAGTATCTATTGGGATATTCTCTTCGGTAATGATGGCGCCCACCTGCGATTGTTTGCAAATATGTAGTAACTCAGAAGCCAATCCATCAGAAATATCGATCATAGACGTTGGAATCACCTTCGATTCAGCGAGGTCATGAATGATATCCATACGCGCCGAAGGCTTCAACTGTCTTCTTATCGCATATTCAAAACCAGTGAGCTCTGGTTGCATTTCTGGATTCCCCATAAAGACTTCCTTCTCACGCTGCAATACTTTCAGACCCAGATAAGCAGCACCCAAATCGCCAGTCACACAAATGATATCACCCACCTGTGCACCATTTCTATAACTCAACTGATCCTTATTGGCAATACCCAAAACACTTACGGAAATCACAAGCCCTGAAGCTGATGATGTGGTATCACCGCCAACAAGATCTACCTTATAATCTTCGCAAGCAAGCTTTATGCCTTCATAGAGTTCATCTACAGCCTCTACAGTAAACCTGCTGCTGAGCGCAATACTTACGGTAACTTGCTGAGCCAATGCATTCATAGCAGCGATATCAGAAACGTTCACTGCGATGGCCTTATACCCAAGATGCATCAAAGGCATGAAAGACAAATCAAAATGTATGTGCTCTGCTAGAATATCTGTAGAAACTAGCTGCACCTTGCCATTTCCTATGTCAATAACTGCAGCATCGTCTCCTATCCCTAACAATGACGAAGGGTTTTTCAACGAAAACTTTGACGCTATTTGATTGATCAAACCAAACTCACCAATAGTACTTATTTGAGTGGTTTTTAATTGTTTTTTGTCCATGAATTACGGATTGGTAATAACTATTTCACTGCGGTTGTCGCATCCTCTTCAGTATGGAAACCTGTAACGCCCCCACTTACGATAAACTTCATAACTTCTGCCCCAGAAGCATCTACCTTTGTAACACTTTCCTTATTTACAATAAACAAATCACCCGAAAAGTTATAGGAGTGCGGTACGTATACAGCAATCTTATCTTTAATTTGAAAAAAATCTAAATCGTCTTGAGTAATAAAACCCAACTTAGACAAATTAGAATCATTGTTGAGCTTGATCAATACAGGATGTCTGAATTTTTTATTGTTTCCGACAAATGCATCTACAAAATCTTTGAAAGACGAATAGATGAAATTAATCAAAGGAATCTGTTTCAGGATGTTCTCTACAAAATCTAGAATCGGTTTCGCAAAGAAACTAGATGCTAAAAATCCTACTGATGTGATAATCCCAACAACAATGACAACCCCCAAGCCTGGAATATGAAAGTGGAATATTCGCTTGAGAAGTTCTTGTGCCGACTCTGGAATGATATGGTCAAGTATATCCAAAATCTTGAAAGACAGATAGAACGTAAACGATATAGGGGTTACGATCAACAAACCTTGCATGAAATAACGGATCAGACGTACCGATATACTTTTCTTAATGTTTGTCATATATGTTTGTAAGAAGTATTCTTGGGCTGAGCAGCCAAATTCTTAATCTTGCCTTCGATCAATTTAGGCACATTGGTAAACTTATCAATCTGCAAGCAATACGCAATATCCTTTTTTAGACCTTTAGTTTCCATACGCATGCAGTAGCTCGAATCAGAAACAAACCCTAACAAATCTCCCTTTGCGCTAGCATAAAGATGTCTTGCGATCATTGACATGTCATAATCTACCATGAAATGATCTGAAAGCATATCTATTAAAGCTCCAGCAAATAAAGTATCCTCTATATTTGTATGACCCTTCCAACCAGCGCAGAAAATCAATACATCTTTATTTTTTTCCTTTAGGTAGTTCGCCACAGCTGTTAAATTCAAAAATGCACCAATCACAATCTCTTCAGCTTCACTGCTCAAACTGATCGCTTTGGTACCGTTTGTCGTAGTCATTACCAACACATTCCCAGAAAAATCATTCTCAAGAAATCCAAAAGGAGAATTGCCCAAGTCGAATCCTTCCACCTTAGAACCATTACGCTCTGCTGCAGTTAAATACCCTTTTTCTTGATAGACTTTGCACTCTTCCACAGTAGAAACAGGAATAATTCCCTTGATACCTTGAGCCAAGGCAACAGTCATCGTGGATGTAGCTCTTAAAATATCAACCACAACCACAATCTTACCTTTAAGATCATACAGGTGTATCAGTTCGGGACTTTGACAAACTTCTATTTTCTTCATCAACAAAAAAATTAAACTCCTTTAGAAACAAAAGGCAACTTAGCCACCTTTGCTTTCAATAATTTACCCCTTATATCAATATAAATTTCAGTACCTACTTGCGAATACTCAGGACTGATGTATGCCATTCCTATACCTTTCGATAGCGTTGGGGATTGTGTCCCAGAAGTAACCTCCCCTATTTTGTTACCATCAGCAGTGCATACCACATAATGAGAACGAGGAATTCCACGGTCAATCAACTCAAAAGCAACCAATTTGCGAGATACACCCTTTTCCTTTTGAGCTAACAATACTGCTTTGTCGATGAAATCTTTTGAAAACTTAGTAACCCAAGACAAGCCAGCCTCAATTGGTGAAGTCTGATCATCGATATCGTTACCATATAAGCAATAACCCATCTCAAGTCTTAAGGTATCTCTAGCGCCAAGACCTATGGGTTGTATTCCAAACTCATTTCCTGCGTCCATCAAGGCATCCCAAACTTTGGCCGCAGATGCATTGGGAACATATATTTCAAAACCTCCTGCTCCTGTATAACCCGTAGCCGAGATCATCAAATCTTTTACCTCCCCAATATCTGATGTTGCAAAAGTATAATACTCTAGATCGGCAATCTCTTTTCTTGCTAGTTTCTTAATCACGTCAACAGCTCTTGGCCCTTGAAGCGCAAATAATGCCAAACCTTCCGAGAGATTAGTCATTTTAGCATTAAACTTCTGATTTTGAATACTGATCCAATCCCAATCTTTCTGTATGTTGGATGCATTCACTACTAGAAAATACTTTTCAGCTCCAAGCCTATAGACCAATAAATCATCGACAATACCACCTTTACCATTAGGTAAACATGAATATTGAATCTTACCATCTGTCAGCTTAGAAACATCATTTGAAGTTACCCATTGTAATAAATCAAGAGCTTTGGGGCCTTCTATCAAAAACTCTCCCATATGCGAAACATCAAAGAGACCCACAGCATTACGAACTGCATTGTGCTCCTCTATATCCGAGGAATAACGCACTGGCATTTCAAAACCTGCGAATGGAACAACCTTTGCACCTAGTGCTACATGTTTATCATGAAGAGGGATTCTTTGTAAAAGCATTGAGAGATGATTTTTTACAAATATAGGGCTATAGATCTATAATCTCAACCCTAGACATAAAAACAAAAAGGAGTGGATGATCCCCTCCTTTTATATTAATGCTCCAGAATGGTAAATTCCACCCTTCTATTGAGTGCCCGACCTGCTTCTGTTTTATTGTCTGCTACAGGTTTTGATAAACCGTAACCGTTAAAAGTAACCCTTTTTATGTCAATACCTTTTTGTACGAGATATTGCTGAACCGATCTTGCTCTCCATCTAGACAACTGCATATTCTTTTCAGCAGCACCTTTATTATCAGTATGTCCAGCAATCTCAACCTTTATTTCAGAATTGTCTGTCAAGAATTTATAGAGCTTATCTAATTCAGGGAACGACTCTTTCTTTAAAGTTGATTTACCAAAATCAAAGAAAATGTTTTTAAGTTTGATCGATTGGCCCTTCTCTATTGGAGTCAAATACAAATCTTTAATAATCCTTACTTTCTCCTTTTCTTTACTCAAATCAATTTGCTCATACTCTGGATAGTAACCATTAGCCTTTGCATTAATTACGTGTTTAGTACCCAAAGGCAACTCAAATTCATAAGATCCTTTAGCGGTATCAACTTTTGCAGCATAAAAATCAACTTCGTCTACTTGGATTTTCAAGTCCGGATTTCCAGTAATAGGTTTAAAGGTCTTCTTACTGATTACCTTACCAGTAAATATAGCAACCTTTTGAGTCACGACTACCTTAGGAATTGGAGCCGCAAACAAATCTTTACTTAGTTCTTTATATTCATCAACTTTACTCAGATCTACTGTCGCAGGCACTACATTCGTTTCCTTGGCCTTAATTTCAAGATCGTACTTTTTATGAAGAGGTAACTTGATCATATATTTTCCTGTCACAAAGTCTACGTTGAATGTGTCAATACCAAGTTCCTTTGCCGTTTCTTTCGTAAGATCCTTACCATTGATAAATAATTTAGGCTCTTGGCTAGTATCGAACACCTTACCCTCAGTGGTGAGCAACTTACCAGTCACCAAAGCATCAGAAGGTTTAATATACAGTGTCCTACTCGCTTCCTTATACTCTCTCAAAGCAAGTGCATCAACCTCTACATTACCATCTGAGGCATAGTTCTTAGCATCTGCCCTTAGTACATACTTAGCACCCAATGGCAACAACAAATTAAAGTTACCTTGTTGATCAATGGTAAGTGTATCAACAACCTTATCGTTGGAATACACTTTCATAGCCGCTGCCTCAGGAACAACATCCACTCCATTCTTTTTGGTGAGGATCTTCCCTTTGATAAGCATGAACGGATTCTCCTCAAACAATTTAATCCTAAAAATATCTGAGCCGCCGATTGACTTATTATGACTGCAGAAATAGGCCCAACTACCTTTTATGTTTGTTATATAGTAAGAATCCCATTTAGCACTATTGATCGTATCCGAAAGCTTTGTAGGCTCTTTCCATCGCAAATAAGTCTCGTCGGTGGGTGTGGTTTTAACGATTTCAAGATTTTTACCGTCTTTATCAAACCTCTTAGTCGCATAATACAGCGTATTGCCGTCTGGTGATAAAAATGGCGCTTCATCTGATTTAGAATGCTTAATGGGCTTTTTCAACTTTCTAGGTCTCCAGTAGAAATCTTTATGCTTTTCACATCTATAAATATTGTTTTTCTTGCCATTAGACCACTTGGACATACTTACAAACAGCATTCCACCATTAGACGCCACACTCATATTAGATTGTTGACCTCTATTTACCCTAGGCAAACCTCTTACATATATCTTCCTTGGGTTTGACCAATTGTTTGAATCAATCTTAACTACATACGACAAGCCTCTTTTATGCCACCTATTGGTCCTTTTTGTAAAAATACCGTTAATATATAAGGTATCTCCCATTTTAGAAATACCCACAGCGGCATTAAACATACCAGCATTTACATTATTAGGCAACTTCTTTGCCACACCCCAAGTATTGTCTGGTTGCAGCTTGGAAACATATATATATTGCAAACGCTCATGCCAATACTTATTGGGTACACTGTCTTCACGAGAGAAATATAAAGTCTTCCCATCATAGCTTAACACAGGACTTAGCTCATGCCCAGTAGAATTGACATTTTTGCCTAAGGACTGCGGTAAAAAATTATTGATAGTATCTTGTGCACATACATTCACAAGAGCCGAAAAAACTAATATTATATATTTTAAAACCTTCATTTTCTATAGGGTTTATTATTTATCTGAAAAAGTTTGAGCCTCTGGTTTTTTGATTCGTCCAATTGCGACATTCATACCGAACCTAATATTTGAATTTCTAAAGTCAAGTTTAGAAACGTCCAAGTATGAACCATCCCGAGCTCTAAGGAATGGAGTAAAGTTGTCACAAATCGCATAAATCTGCACTGGACCTGGCTTAACCATTATGCCCAAACCAAGATTGTCATATTTATTATACTGGGCACTCCAGTAAGCCATAATCGCAAACCAACGTGCTATCTTCTGCTGTACACCAATTGACGCAGAAAGCCTTACCCCTTTATAATAATTGGCAAAACATAATGCATTAACAGATGTATTCCTGAAAACTTGATAATTCAACGTAATTGAAGAGCTTCCAACTATGGAGCTTGTATATTTATTTGTTGTGGTATCAAACTTAAATGACTTTTCCAAAGAATCTCTTACTGTTTCCAAGTTCAGTTTATCTCCATCTGTAGCACTTATATTTTCGATTTTAACACCCGTAAATTTGGCTTCGCCTTCAAACTTATAGTTATGAGGATTTTCCTTCCAAGTAATGAAACCTAAGTTGTTTACAGAACCCGCAACCGTCAATCTTTTATTGATCTTATGCGAAGCACCTAAATCCAGGGCAAGGCCTAAATTTGAGAAATCCTTTACAAGAAGATTGGTCGCAGTACCACTGCTCATCCCATCTGCATTTTCCCAATCTTTTGCATAGGAAGTATTTACTATAATATCGGACTTCACTGTAAGATCGTTCCCCTCTACCTCATTTTTGGCTGTATGAATTGTCGTTGTAGATTTTGAAGTATGCAAACTCGCCAAACCTTGTAATAACTTTACTCTGAAACCATAAGACCATTTTTGCAGTGCATGTTCATGCTGGTATCCAAAAGCATATTCCCTGTAATACTGTGAGTTTATTCTAAAATCAGACAACACTACATCTTTGTCAATATAGCTTGCATTTCCATCTCTCAGTACCCCAAACAGATCCTTTGGGTACAATAATCTAAACTCAAAATGATCTGTAATATTAAATGAATAATAACTATGTCTGGCTTTTACCCTAAAGCTGATCAAATCTACACTAGTTACAGCATAGCCCATGTTTTTAGCTTTCAAATCATCGATAAACTTGCCCTTGGTCCAATAAGTTACAGTATCATTGACCTTGGAGATAGAAAGAGAGTCTATAAGATCTTTTGGAATAGAGAATCCAGTATTGCCTAAGCCCGCATATACACTTCCAATGACAGGCAAACCCAAACTAAACTTGTAATCGCTATGGTTTGCAACATTTAAAAATGAACTCTGATGTATACTGTTAAAATTATAGAGCCCTATTTGACTTTGAGCATTTAAAATCAATCCAATTCCAAGATTGATTATTAATAAAAATATCCTTTTATTCATTTGAATCTGATAATTGATTAATCTTTAGTACTTGCATGAATCTTAGCCCTAACTTCTCCCGACAGCTTGACTTTCAATGTATTATCAGCAAAAATCTTAACTGGCAAATTTGTAGTACTGTTATATGAATGAAGATAGCCTACCACCAATATATATCGGGTTTCTTTAATATTCTTGTCGTAAACAGGCTTGGTAAATGAGCGTTGATAATATTGTCTACTTTTGGAAAGTATCTTACCATCCAAATCCACTATCGCAGCAGGCAATAGTGCCTTATTGAAGTCCTTGATCAAACTATCTTTGATGACTCTTGCTGAATCCAAGAAATAGGCTTGAATTTTACAATCGATCGGAAATCCGTTTTCAACATTGAGCTTGAAGGTAGCTGAATCAAAGTCAAAGTCAATCGAAGTCAATCCATTCCCAGAAGGAAGATCTACAGTATCAGCAATGGTTAAATAATATAAAGTTCCAATAATTGGTAGCTCTACTTCTGCGCGTACCCGTATGACACTTTTATCAGTAATAAAGTTTTTCAGATCTGGAGTACCTACAACTTGCTTATTTAATACGACATCAGCATTGTAATAGACGTTAAAAGGAGACGGTTCAAACGCTGTAGTTATATTTGAATTCTTAGCATTCCATGTCACATTAGTAGTTACAATTGTATTAGGATCAGTAATCAAAGCAGGAGCAATTGTAGTATCCAAAAATGTATTGCTATTGTTTCTGGTGATTATTGAATCATTATTTGATTTGTTTGCAAATACGATTTTCAAAGGATCCACTTCAACATCAGCCTTAATTCCTGCCGAGTTGTCAAAATTAATTTTGATAACAGGTTCTGTAAAGGCAACCTTACCTTTCACCACGTTTTTAAACAATTCTACTTGTACGTAAGAATTCACATTAGGCAACGCAATCTCTCCCAAATAACCTTCTAGATAAGAGTATTTCAAATTAACAATAGAACCTACAATAGTAATGTCATTGTTAGCGGATGTAATTAGTGGGCCAGTTGGCGCTTGTTTCAAAACATCGTATGAAACCTTATACCTAAGCTTATTTTGTGTAGTTCCACCAGAGGTGAGATCAGCCACATAACCTGCTAATTGCACATTAAAAGTCAAATTATTTGAATTAGCAGGTACCGTAAAGGATAATAATAGTGTTTTATTTGTTGTTGGATTTACGATATCAGGAAACTCCACTGAAAAATTGGATACATAAGGAAACTTAGAAGTAACTTTGAGCTGAACAGATCCAGATTTAAAGATCACCTTAGTGAGCCTTTGGTCAGATTTAGCAACTGTAAAATCAAGTTCCTCGTTGGAAGTAGCACTATAATTCCTTGGCACACCAGTGTTATAAATAACAACCTCGCTGGCTGGCAATTGGTACGATTTTGAGAAATTCTGATCATTCAAATTGATGTACTTAGCTATGGTATCCGTAAAAACTGTATCCTTATAGGTAATGACATATACCTTGTCTCCTCTTTCCGAAAGTTCAGGAATAACCGCTTGGGAATTAACAACATCCCTAAGTTTTAAATCTACGTCAACCAAAGGGGCTGCTAAGCCTGGGTTGGTAATAACTCCAAAGTGATCTGGGGCATTTTTCAACTTACAGGAAGCAATGAAAAGCGATAATATGCAAGTTTTGAGTAGTAGTTTATTCATAGCTACGCTAATATTTTATCTGCAATTTATAAATTTAAGTGATTAAATAGCCTATGGAATATCATTATTTTTATTTTTCCTTGACTTCTTGTCATTCTGAAGCTCTACAAAACCTGCACTAAGTATCGCAGAAGGGATAGCAACTAAACCAACCCCTAAAAGAGTCAAGAAAGACGCAATCACCTTTCCACCAAGAGTCAGGGGCATAGTATCACCATACCCAATGGTCGCGATAGTAGCGATGCCCCACCATAACGCATCAAGAATGTTTTTAAATTTTTCTGGCTGAACCTCATGTTCCAAAACAAAAGTAGCATATGAGCAAAATATGATCACAAAAAAAATAGAAACGAATGTTGCTATAAGATCCCCCTTTTTATGATAAATTACATCAACAATGGTTTTTACATGCTCACTATACCTATATACCTTGAACATCGTAAGCAACCTAAATAGTCTAATAATTTTTAAGAAATTAGAATGGTGTCCTTTCGGTATAGGCAAATAATAAGGTAGAATAGAAATCAAATCCACTATTCCCAGTATAGAAAACATATAATTGAACAAACGTCCCTGCACATATGCAATAATACATCTCAAAAAATACTCAATAGTAAATACAATAGTCAATACAAATTCTAAAATGTGAAAGTACTTTGAATATTCTTTTGCCTCCTCGAATGTATTGATACAGAGAGCAAGCACATTAATTACCACCAACACATATACGAATTGATTAAATAAGTGTGCGTTTTTTTTGTATAATAAGTATATATTGCGCCTGTGCATCTTTTATTAAAATATAGAAATATGTATAAAAAAATAGTCCTTCTGACGCTTAGTGCATTTTTTTCTTGTTTATCCAATGCCCAATCTAGCAACCCTTCAAAAATAGTAAAAAAAACTAGAATTTTGTTCATTTTTGACTGCTCAGGAAGTATGCTCGCCAAATGGGATGGTAATGAACTTAGAATTGACGCTGCGAAACGAATATTATCAGAATTAGTCGATTCTTTAAAAAAAGAAACTAATCTTGAGCTAGCCTTAAGAGTTTACGGACATCAATATGACAAAAAATATAGTAACTGTCAAGATTCCAAGTTAGAGGTAGGCTTTTCCGCCAACAATCATAATTTACTGAAACAAAAAATTGCATCGCTCCAACCCAGAGG
>CAMFLX010000039.1 GCA_945957555.1 uncultured Cytophagales bacterium | reverse complement strand
CTTTTTCCTATCATTTCGTCTCGCTACAAAGTCTAATGCTTAATCTGGGTTAAACACAAAAGAAGATTGGCTTATTAGAACACTGAACACCCATACCTATTAACTCGACACCCCACAAAAACAAAAAGGCACGGAAACCGCGCCACTTTGTAATATTAAACCCTAAACTAACCTAATCATTAATTTCTTTGTGATTATGTATATATGATATCCAAGAACCGTGCTGCTCTTTTGGCACGATGACATTCAAACACAAAAAAGGTCTTAAATACATTTATTGGCACATTTTATTCTCCTTGGACATTTATACAAACACTGCAATGTTCCCAACCTGGGAAGCTTGGTCTTTATTTGAGAAATGATTCAATTTTGAGACTTAGTTGGCAACTCCACAAAGGTAGTGCTGAGCTATCAGTTCAAGGAGATATTTGATCAGAGGAAAGCCTGGTATTTTTCAGTATATAAATGGAGTAAGCGCATAAAAACAAAAAGGCACGGAAACCGCGCCACTTTGTAATATTAAACCCTAAACTAACCTAATCATTAATTTCTTTGTGATTATGTATATATGATATCCAAGAACCGTGCTGCTCTTTTGGCATGGTAATTCGAAAAGGCAAAAAAGGCCTTACAATCCATATTAAGGCCTTTTTATATAAAGTCTAATCGTTATTATTTAAGACGATTTTCTTAATTTGGGAAATTCCGTTTCTATTTAAGAAAACTCAACCCAATTTCTTCTTCATTGCCATCCATTCGTCCCTAAACTGTGCTGCTTGCACAAAGTCTAAATCCTTTGCCGCTTTTTCCATCTTTTTCTGAAGTTCAGCCACCGCTTTTTCAAGCTGGGGTTTTGACATAAACTGCACCACAGGATCTGCAGCAATGGAAACCTCATCAGGCTCTACATAATACTTAGGCTTGGTCTTAGACATAGAACCCACGGCACGATCTTCCATAATGGCCTCTTTACTTTTCATGATCGTCCTTGGCGTGATCCCATTGGCCTCATTGTATTCCATTTGGATGCTACGCCTACGATTGGTCTCATCTATAGCCCTTTGCATACTATCAGTCATCTTATCAGCATACATGATCACTTTACCATGATCATTCCTAGCCGCGCGGCCTATGGTCTGCACTAGCGACTTCACGTTTCTCAAGAAACCTTCCTTGTCGGCATCCATGATGGCCACAAGCGAAACTTCGGGCAAATCGAGCCCCTCCCTCAATAAGTTCACACCGACCAATACGTCGAAAATTCCGAGTCTTAGTTCTCTCAAGATCTCAACCCGATCCAAGGTCTTCACTTCAGAGTGGATGTATTTACAACGTACCCCTACATTTTCCATGTATTTGGTAAGCTCTTCAGCCATACGCTTGGTAAGTGTTGTGATGAGCACCCTATCACCCAACTGGATTCTTTCTTCAATTTCCGTCAAAAGATCATCGATCTGGTTCAAACTAGGGCGCACCTCTATTATTGGATCCAAAAGGCCAGTAGGACGAATGATTTGCTCCACCACTACGCCACCTGTTTGGGCAAGCTCATAGTCAGCTGGTGTAGCGCTCACGTACACGATCTGATTGATCATAGATTCGAACTCTTCAAACTTTAAGGGTCTGTTGTCCAGTGCAGAGGGCAATCTAAAACCAAAATCTACCAAGGCCACCTTTCTAGACCTATCGCCACCCCACATAGCCTTAATTTGAGGCATGGTTACATGGCTCTCGTCTACAATAAACAAATAATCGTCAGGGAAGTAGTCTAACAGGCAAAAAGGTCTTTGCCCAGTAGACCTTCGGTCAAAATATCTTGAGTAGTTTTCAATACCAGAGCAATACCCCAACTCCCTGATCATCTCCAAATCAAACTCTGTCCGTTCTTGAATCCGTTTCGCTTCCAAAAAGCGGCCATCACTTTCAAAAAGCTTCACCTGACGCACCAAATCGTCCTGAATCTCCTTGATCGCCACCTCTATTCCATCCCTACCCGTCACAAAGAGGTTGGCTGGATAAATGGTAGCATAAGGTTCATCAGAAATCTTTTTGCCCGTCCAAGGGTCTATGGTCTGGATGGCGTCTATTTCATCTCCAAAAAATAAGATTCGGTACGCAAAGTCTGCATAAGCAGGGAATATGTCTACCGTATCACCCTTCACTCGAAATGTACCCCTCAGAAAATCAGAGGTAGTCCTTTTATACAGAACATCCACCAAGCCATACAACAGTTTGGTCATAGGAAATCGGTCTCCACTATTGATCCTGATGACCTGCTTGCCAAATTCTTCTGGGTTCCCAATACCATAAATACATGATACCGAAGCCACAACAATCACGTCTCGCCTTCCAGAAATAAGAGCAGACGTGGCACTCAATCGTAGCTTTTCGATTTCTTCGTTGATAGAAAGGTCCTTTTCAATGTATGTATTGGTAGAAGCTATATAGGCCTCTGGTTGGTAGTAATCGTAATATGAAATAAAATATTCAACTGCATTTTTAGGAAAAAACTGCTTAAACTCACCATATAGCTGTGCTGCTAGGGTTTTGTTATGACACAGGATCAAGGCTGGTTTATCTACTTCATAGATCACATTAGCCATAGTAAAGGTCTTCCCTGTACCTGTAGCTCCCAATAAAACTTGTGCGCTCTCTCCCTTCCTTATGCCTTTTACGAGTTCCGCAATGGCTTTGGGCTGATCGCCCGTGGGCTGATATTCTGAAGTGATCTCAAATTTCATTCGGTAAATTTAATAATTTTTCAGCTTCCAAATTCCTCGTATTCTTTGACACTTCCAGCAACTAGGTCAATACCCCCTATTAACAACAACATCCAAAACATTTTGTCATTCTTCAAGACACAAAAATACAAAATAAAGACATAATGACATTGTTTTACAACTAAATATATACAACATATGCCATATTGACACTATTTAAGATTTGGTATTGATTTGGATATTAGGATTTACATCAATCGAAAAAATTTAAACTTTAAATAAAATGACAACACTAGTAAAATTAAACAACAATTCACCTGCATTCAATTCATTCTTTGATGATTTCTTTAGAAGAGATCTACACGCAGGATACGGCAAAGCAAGAGTAGCGGTTAACGTAAAAGAAACCAAAGATGCCTTCCACTTGGAAGTGGTAGCACCAGGTTTTAAAAAAGAGGACTTCTCAATTTCTATAGAGGACAATTACTTGAAAATCCAAGGAAAAGCAGAAGAATCGAAGACGACAGAAAAAGACGAAAATACCGCAGAGAAATATACCGTAAAAGAATATCACAAAGCTTCATTTGAGAAAGCATACAAACTTTCCAACGAAGTAGATGCGGAAAGAATCAATGCAAAATACGAAAACGGAATCTTGGATATTGAGATCCCCAAAAAATCTAAAGAAGAAGAAAAAACGGTTAGGAACATAAATATAGGTTAAAAAAAGGCCCTCGCGCTGCGAGGGCCTTTTTTTTTAATAACACAGAAATAACAAAATCGCTTCATTATCATACGCCCCCTATTTCCTGAACTTACTTCCATATTTCTTCCACAAGAAATAAGCCCCTAGGACTAACAGAATAAACCACCATATCTTAACAATGAAAATCACCACCGATTGCAATACATGCCAACCTACCAATAAGGCATCAAGAATTTGGCTCCAAAAACTCGGTTGATATGATTCTATGTTTTGACCATTTAAAATCAACTCTCTTTGCACAGCTTGTTTCTGATAGAGCGCAAGCGTAATGGTGCTCAAATCTACCTGATCCTTTAGGCTCAAATTTGAAATCATAGATTCATCAGATTGCTGTTTTCTTGCCAATAAGTTTTCCTCAGCATTAACCGTTTCCTCCAACTTTCGACCTCGTTGCTGAATAGCTTCACGTAAATGTTGCTCATGTTGCGTCAATCTCTTTTGGCTTAAACGATTCGTCAACAACTGCAAGCTCACGTCTTCTGCCTTTATGACTCTATAATCCATATAGTCAACCAGTTTGGCGATTTGTTTCAAAGTGGTATCCAATTGTGTGTTGGGTACTCTTATCGTCATATTATTTTGAACAGTATAGTGGGTCGACTCCAAAGTCGAATCCTTACTTATTGGAGTATTTTCCACATAATCAATGGTACTATGCAAATTAGTAAGTGTAACAAAACCGTCTTGGCGCCCCACAATATCCTCTATTTCATAGGTCGCCTTGATCACATTTTTTACCCTAAACCTCAAATCAGCCGTGCGCACAAATTTCCTATTGGAGTCTTTCGCACTTACTTTGGCAGCCGAAGAAGAAACATAAGCTTCAGCATTCCCATTCATCTCTTTATTTCTAGAAACACCTTCATTAGCATATTCCGACTTATAGTCGGATTTAAAATCACTAGGAGCCGCCGCCTGGGTATACCCACTACTACTATCAGCGCTAGCCTGTGAAGCCTCCTCCGTTTTCTTCATGCAAGCGCTTAAAGAACATATCATTGCAAATGCTATTATTGTATTTTTCATAAAATTTTTATTGATTAGAGCCATAACACGAAACTTTTCCACACAAATATGAATATTTTTTTTCAATGACTATGAACCTTTTCTTTAGTCACGTGTATCAGTATCGAATTTCAGAGGCCGGCAATGAATTTCTCTACAAAATCAGTTCAACATCAACATTAAACCCAGAATAATCATTAGAAATTTACTGCGACAAAATGCTACCTCAAATTCATTTCGATACTCGTTTTTCTTCATTCAAGCTAGCATTACTAGCTTTTCATTCAGAAAAACTCCGTGTCTCATGACTTTTTCATATCATTTCGTCTCGCTACAAAGTCTAATGCTTAATCTGGGTTAAAAAAAATGAAACATTTCATATCAAGAAAGATCATATTGGCAGGCATTTTATTGATCATCAACACCATTTCCTTTTCTCAAAAACGCCAAAATGTGCATTCATTCATCAAAAAGTATCACGATGTGGCCTGGCACAATGAACAAAGAGACCTTTGGGAAAAAGAACTCAAAAAACAGCTCAAGGACGAAGAAGCGTGGTGCAATTACTACAATGCTATTCGCACCGCTAGCGTACTTAAGGGGTGGAAAGCCGAAGACGATACACTCACAAAAACCAACCTAATGAAGGCATTTCAAGAAAAGAAAACCACAACAAAAAGTATTAGTCTTTGGAATTACCCCATACCACTCTATCAAGTCGCTGCCTCAGTGGCCATTATGGCTTAATGAATCATTAAACAAAAAAGGTCTATAGCAATTGCGCTATAGACCTTTTTGATCATTATAGATGACTTGACTGATTAATTTGCTTCATCCATCAAATATGCTTTGATAAAATCATCAATTTCACCATCCATGACAGCCTGTACATCAGAAGTTTGATGCCTGGTACGCTCATCCTTAACCAATTTATAAGGTTGCATGGTGTAAGTTCGTATTTGAGATCCAAACTCGACACGTTTTTTACCACTTTCAACTTCTGCTTTAGCAGCATTACGTTTGTCTAATTCTAGCTGATAGAGCTTTGACTTTAGCATCTTCATAGCGAGTTCGCGGTTACCTACCTGAGAGCGCTCCACCTGACAAACGACTACTATTCCTGTAGGAATGTGCGTCAGCTGTACCTTAGTCTCTACCTTATTCACGTTCTGCCCTCCAGCGCCACCACTTCGAGAGGTATGGAGCTCTATATCTGCATCTCTGATTTCGATATTGATTTCATCATCAACTACAGGATACACATATACTGATGAAAAAGAGGTCTGTCTGAGTCCCTGTGCATTGAATGGCGAATTACGGATCAAACGATGAACACCATTTTCAGCTTTCAAGTAACCAAATGCAAACTGACCATCAAACTGCAATGATACGGATTTGATCCCCGCACCGTCTCCTGGCAGATAATCAAGCTCTTTAACTGTATAACCATGTCTTTCACCCCACATGATATACATACGCATCAGCATCTCTGACCAATCTTGCGCCTCTGTGCCACCAGCCCCAGGCTTGATCTCCATAATCGCACTACATTGATCTTCTTCGCTACTGAGCATGCGCTTAAACTCTAGCTCTTCTATAGCAGCAATACTCTCCTTATACTCTTTCTCTACCTCATTTTCTAGAGAATCATCTTCTTCCCACATCATATAGAGTACCTCAAGGTCTTCGACCTTGGTGTTAATCTTTTCGAAATGGTCTGTCCAAACTTTTTTGGCTTTGATGGATTTGAGGATTTTCTCCGCTTCTTTGGGGGCATCCCAAAAATTAGGGCTTAGCGTAAGCTCCTCTTCGTGATGGATTTGTTCTTTCTTTGCAGCGTAGTCAAAGAAACCTCCCCAAGGACGTTACTCTGTCCTTCAACTCTCCTAATTGGCTTGAGTTCATAATGGTTAATAATTTATTTAAGGCACAAAAATAGGCAAATTAAACGAATCTCCCACCATTATCTTGCTAAAGAAACAGCAGACCTATCCATCTTCAAAAAAGATTTAAAATAATTATGACGTCTCACTAGTTGAGAAAGTCGTGTCGCATCTTTGAATCATGAAAACGACACAGATCATGAAACAAAAACCGAAACAAATCTTCATCCCTATCATCATCCATTCTGTAACCTCAACACAGAATACTGATTCAAAAAGCCATGAAGACAAACATGAGAGACCAATCGTGATGTAGCCTGAGCAGCTTACACAACACCCAAACCAATACAAGGTTCTCATAAAAATTTGCGGTCACACCACGGCATTAAACAGGAAGAACTGATGCTGAAATAGGAACAAGACAATGTACGAAAAAAATCGTCATCCCAAACGCGGGGAAGCTCCGAACAGGATCAGAAAGCCTTTTAACCGTGGTGACCACAAAGCAAAGAAGCTACAAGCCTTACAAAAAGATTTCATAATAGCGTATGTTGTATATAGAACGATTAAACCCTAGACTTTCCTTATTCAACATAAAATAATTGGCAAGCCCAACACATGAAACATTTAACCCATATATCGCTTCTAAATCTAGATTGGGAGCACTACCCAGACTGCGCCTGCAAACCAGTCTGGTCTTATAGGAATACCCCCAAGGCATCGTCCCTTGGGGATATTTTTCCAGAATCGGCCCAATATAATTGGCATAGAACCATAAACTACGCCCATACAAGACCTCATTTATACCGTTTAATAAATTATTTTATTCCAATACCTTTTTTTTTGCACATACGTATACTAAACCTGTATCCATTTTCGTTTTGATCCCAAACAATTTATAACATGAGAACTTCCTTTTTATATTCGAAACCACTGGTCTATGGTACCGTAAGCATATCGCTGATTATCTATTTTGTGATTTCATTTAACTCTTTTTCACAATCTGTTAAGAAAGTCAAATCGAATCAAGAACTTTTCCAATTCAAAGAAGGAGATATCGTTTTCCAATCGGGCAACTCTAGGCAATGCATTGCTGTAAAATTGGCTACCCATTCTACATTTAGCCACTGTGGCATTTATTTTATCGGACCCGACCATAAAGGATATATCTATGAAGCCGTACAGCCCGTAAGGAAGACCCCTGTGAAGCAATGGATTCAAAATGGCATTGAAGAAACTTATTCAGTAGTAAGGTTAAAAAATGCAACTAAGGTCCTCAATGACTCAACTTTGACTCTTATGAAGTACGAGGCCAACAAATATATCAATAGAGATTACGATATTTATTTCGGCTGGGGCGACGACAAAATCTACTGTTCTGAATATGTATGGAAGATCTACAAAAACGCATTAAATGTCGAAATCGGGCCACTCAAATCGCTTAAAGATTTTGACCTCAGCAGTACGGAAGTACAAAGCATAATGCACGAGCGATATGGCAACAACATCCCATACACAGAAAAGGTAGTGGCGCCCTCAGACCTCTTTGATGCACCCAATGTGGAAAAGGTAAAATAATATTTCTTGGTACTAAACCGCCTTTAATAAGGCAGTCAACACTACTAACACTAAAGCCATAGGGGTGAGATATTTCCAACATAAACTCATCAACTGATCCATGCGTAACCTTGGAAAGGTCCATCGTACCCATACGTGTGTTGCCATTATACATAAAGATTTTACCAACAACCAAAAAGCGCCCATCACATCAGAAAGTATAAATACTCCTGCGCCGCCACTCCAATGATTCAACTTTAATCCACCTAAGTCTGGCAATGGGCTATTCCATCCACCCAAAAAGAAGATGCTCGCCAACATGCTTACCAATAGCATCATGCCATATTCTGCCAAAAAGAAAATCGCAAACCTAAAACCCGAATACTCACTGTGAAAACCAGCAACCAATTCCGACTCGGCCTCTGGAAGATCAAAAGGGGCACGGTTACATTCGGCAAGAGTTCCTATGTAAAAAATCAAAAAGACAAATATAAGTGTGGGGTATTTGAAAATATTCCAAGAAAGAAAACCCCCATTGGAAGACATATTTAAGACATCTAAATGAATGCCAAACAAAAATGAATCAGCTCCTATTTGCTGTTGCAAACACATTTCCTGAAGATCCAAAGTGCCCGAAACCATAACTACACAAAGCACGCTCAACCCTACTGGAATTTCATAAGAAATGATCTGAGCAATAGAACGCATCGCTCCTATGAGTGCATATTTATTACCAGACCCCCAACCTGCCATGAGCATACCTAATACATCAAGCGAAACAATAGCTATTACAAAGAAAACACCCGTCTCAAAATATGCTGGTTGAAGATTTTCCGAAAGAGGAACCACGGCATAACCTGCAAAAACCGCAACGATGATCACAAATGGAGCCAATTTAAAAAGTATTTTGTCGGAATTCGAAGGAATGATATCCTCCTTTTGTACCATCTTAAGCAGATCAGCAACGGCCTGAAACATCCCATATGGCCCTGTTTCCATTGGGCCCAATCGGTCTTGTATAAATGCGGGCATTTTGCGTTCTATATAAAAAATGAACAATACCGAAACGAGTAAAATACCTAAATATAATGGTGCTAAAAACAAAATAATGGATGCTAAATTATGCCGACAAATTTCGTCATTTATTTTAAAAATACTATCCTGAACTTTACAAATTTAAATCTCACTCCAAATGAATCCAACAACCCCTATTTTTCATTATTCCCCCACTAAAGCCTAGGCACAAAAAAAAGCGCCTTACGGCGCCTTTTTATTTCTTGCGGCTCTTCTTAGCCTCCTCTTGTGCTTTGATGGCGTCTTCAAGACGCTGTTGCCAACGAGACTTCTTGGTAGTACCGTCTTTTACACCTTTTTGATAAGTATCCAATTTAGCCCTGATTTTGCCTTCGTCAACACCAGCCTTTATAATAAACTGCTGTGCAATAGTAATCACTGTCGAAATAAAGTAGTAATACGTAAGCCCTGCAGACATAGAGTTTAATACAAACAAGAAAATCACAGGCATCACATACTGCATATATTTCATTGGTCCACTCATATTAGCCTGCATTTGGCTAGTATACCAAGTGTTCACTAAGGTAGCTACCGTCATTAAAATAGTAAACATACTGACGTGATTGCCATAGCCAAAAGGTATGCTAAAAGGCAATTTCACAAATGTATCATAGATCGACAAGTCATCAGCCCAAAGGAACGATTGATGCCTTAATTCTATTGCATTTGGGAAAAAGTTAAACATGGACAGCAAAATTGGCATTTGCAACAATACAGGAATACATCCCGCTAAAGGATTCACCCCTACAGACTGATACAATTTCATTTGCTCTTGTTGTTGCGCTTGCATATCATCTCCGACACGAGCCTTGATTTCATCAAGCTCTGGCTTCAATACCTTAATCTTAGCCATAGACAAATATGACTTGTACGAAAGTGGGAACAATACTAGTTTAACAATCAATACCAATACAAATATGATCAGACCATAATTACTAAAGATCCCTTCCAAAAAGTTAAATACAGGAATGATGACATATTTATTAATCGCATTGAATACTGGCCAACCCAAATAAACGTTATCGCCAAAACCCTCAGTGATTTTTTTACAAGTTTGATAATGGTTGGGGCCTATATAATAGGTAAAACCCACTTTACCATTATTCACCGCCAAATCCCCCTTAGCCCCTAAAGTTTTGATCATCGTAGTATCACCTACATTGCCCAAACTTGTTACTTTAAGTTTAGCAATTGGACTTTCAGCAATAAGACCTACCAAGAAGAATTTCGACTTAAACGTAAACCATTTAGCATTGGAAAGCTCTTGCTCCTCCTTATCGTTGCTGGTTTCTGAAAGACTATTGAAACTATCAGTATAGTAATTAACAGTTGTTTGACCTTTACTGATGGCTGGATCCGCCTCTGTTCTTTTTACGTAATTGGTAAGGTCAAAAGTAATAAGATTACTTTTAAGAGCAAGCCCGCCCAAATCAATCTTTCTAGACAACAAATAGGCATCTTTCCTCAACGTGAAAGTCTGCGTGATCTTGTGACCCTTTACAGATGTTTCCAACACTACAGATCCACTATCAGTATCTTTTACAAATACATTAGAAACAGGGCTTATATAGTTGAGCGTATTCAAATCTACATCTCCAAATGTAGTCGGCACTATCAATTTTGCGTCCAAACTTCGTTCATCAAGAAGCACCAATTGGTTTTTCTTGTAATCCTTATACTCTTTAAGTTCTGCAGATTTGATCCCGCCACCCACTGAAGAAAACACTACCTTCAGCTTTTCGTTTTCTATTACGATGTCCTTAGCAGGTATATTCACAAAATTACTATCAGACAAAGCATTTACGGTCTTTACAACTGCTGCAGAATCTGTTCCACTTTTTAACAATACCTTTTTCGGAGTTTCTACTACCGGTGCAGGATTGGATGTTTGATTGAAGAATGTGAAATAGGCAAATAAAATTACACTTATCAGAATTAACCCTATGGTTGAATTTCTATCCATTATTTTGATCGAATTATACTTCTATACTGTTGTTTACCTTGTGTTTCGAATATTCAATGGCAGCATTTACAAAGCCCACAAAAAGAGGGTGTGGCTTCAAAACCGTACTTTTAAGTTCTGGATGGAATTGGGCACCTACAAACCAAGGATGACTTTTAAGCTCAACAACTTCCACGAGACCTCCGTCTGGATTAACACCAGAGATTTGCATGCCTGCTGCTTCGAACTCATTCATATATTTATTATTGAATTCATACCTATGTCTATGTCTCTCTGAGATCTTGGTAGTCCCATAGGCTTGATTCGCCAATGTACCTGGCTTGAGATTACACTCATAAGCACCGAGACGCATAGTTCCTCCTTTTATAGTAATGGCCTTTTGCTCGGCCATCATGTCAATTACCGGATGTGGTGTATGTGGATATAGCTCAGTACTCGCTGCCTTCTCATACTTGAGTACGTTTCTAGCAAATTCTACGACTGCGCATTGCATACCTAAACAAATCCCAAAGAAAGGTATTCCATGTTCTCTAACATATTTAATGGCCGCAATTTTACCTTCCACACCTCTCTCGCCAAAACCTGGGGCAACAAGGACGCCATCTAGTTTGCTTAGAACATTTGAAGCATTGTCGTTATTAATGGTCTCTGACTGGATCCACTTTAAATTAACTTTGCATGTATTCTTCGCACCTGCATGTATAAAAGCCTCTACTATAGATTTGTAAGCATCTTTGAGCTCTACATATTTACCTACAAGGCCAATAGTAACCTCATCTGTAGGATTTTTAAGTCTGGTCAAAAACTCTTTCCACTCCTCTAAATCACAAGTCTGTTTGGATTGGAGCTTAAACAGATCCATTACCCTTTCATCCAAACCTTCTTTTTGCATTAATAGAGGCACTTCATAAATGGACTCTGCATCTATAGACTCGATTACTGATCTGATATCCACGTTACAGAACAATGCCATTTTCTTTCTGAGCTCATCTGTTAGAGGGTACTCTGTCCTGCAAACAAGGATATCAGGCTGAACACCAGACTCAGACAACATTTTTACCGAGTGTTGAGTTGGTTTAGTTTTAAGCTCACCAGCAGATTTCAGATAAGGAACAAGTGTTAAGTGAATGACAATTGCATTCTCTTTCCCCAGCTCCCAGATCAGTTGCCTCACTGACTCTATGAAAGGCAATGATTCTATATCACCAACACTACCGCCCACCTCCGTGATCACGATATCGTATTTACCTGTCTCACCAAGTGTTTTCACACTTCGCTTGATCTCATCAGTAATGTGAGGAATCACTTGCACAGTCTTTCCTAAAAAAGCACCTTCTCTTTCTTTCTGAATGACTCTGTAGTAAATCCTACCTGTCGTAACATTATTTGATTGAGACGTAGGCACATTTAAAAATCGCTCATAATGGCCAAGGTCAAGATCTGTTTCAGCACCATCCTCGGTGACGTAACATTCCCCATGCTCATAAGGATTTAATGTGCCTGGATCCACATTAATGTATGGATCTAATTTTTGAATAGTAACTGAAAAACCCCTCGCTTGCAACAACTTAGCTAAAGAAGCGGAAACAATTCCCTTCCCTAGAGAAGACGTTACACCACCTGTAACAAAAACATATTTAGTTGAACCCATAAGTCGTATCTACCTACGGGAAGCAAAGGTATAGCTAATTTTCCTTTTTGTAAAACATCGATAGCTAATTAAACCTAAAATTTATTAATTTTGAAAAATCTTGATAACAAATATGGTTTTTCCAAGTTTTGTTAAAATTTCTTACAAATGATTAAATACGACAACAAGAACTGGTTTACTTTTATTTTCAGAATAAGAGGCACATTATATCGAGGTATGCTATGGTCTATGATCACGATAGGCTTTATCACATTTGTACTTTGTTGGTTACACATCAACTACAACCTCTTCAAATTCCCCACCAACAGTCCCATGTTGGGAGCCCTGAGCCTAGTAGTTGGAATGTTACTTGTCTTCCGTATGAATACGGCTTATGACCGTTGGTGGGAAGGCAGAAAACTCATAGGTCAACTTATGAATACCAGCAGATTTTTGTCAATGAAGGTCGATGCTTATATAGAAGATAAAGAACTCAAACTCTATCTAGAAAAGGTAATCATATGCTATCCTTATGCCATGGCGGAACATTTGCAAGAAAATAATGGGTTTGTGAGAACACTTAGCCACATGCCTGAAAAAATAAAGGAAGAGTTTATCGAGGCTATGCACAAACCATCGTGTATTATAGATATCTTATCCAAAGAATTTTTCAAACTCAACAAACTTGGAACCCTTAGCAACGAACAACTCCTTACCTTAGAAGGCTGCATATCTTCTTTTACCGATGTCATAGGAGCCTGCGAAAGGATCAAATTTACTCCAATCCCTTTTGCTTACGCCATCCACCTTAAAAGGATTATACTCTTGTATTGTTTAATGCTTCCATTTACGCTTATCAACGACTTGGGTTATTGGTCCATATTGGTTGTCATGCTTATTTTCTTTGTACTGGTTGGTATAGAAGTGATCGGAGAAGAGATTGAAGACCCTTTTGGCAAAGATGACAATGACTTGCCTATTATAGAAACAGCAAACAACATTAGGCGGAATATTGAATTTTTAGTAAAGTAAGACATGGAACCAATAAAACATTATTTTCTCTTTATTTTATTTGCTTTCGGCTTAAGCACCTTTTCGCAAGAAGTTAGCAAAAGAGAGTATAAAATGAACCGAAAAGCATTTTTGTTAAAGTACGCTCAAGAAGATACGACATTAGCAGAAGCTATCAACTTATACTTTGACAAAAGGGCTACGGGCATCAATAAAGTCATTGCTTTTCCAGTTGGTATAGCCACCACTCTAGTGTGTGCTTCGATCTATTTTGGAAGCGACCATACCCAAGTAAAGAGTTTATCTAGCTATGGAATTGCTTTTGGCGGAATTACCACTCTAGTGGGCATTCCTTTAGGAATTAAAGGCCTTAAAATCTTACGAAAACATACAAGAAAAAACTTATACCTTGCTATATTGCAGATCAAATCGGGGCAGATGACCTCAAAAGATTTTTACAACAAAATCCACCAGACTGAATAAAAGATGTTTTCTACAGATATACAGATAAGAGTACGATATGCCGAGACTGACCAAATGGGTTACGTATACTATGGCAACTATGCGACTTATTTTGAAGTAGCAAGGGTGGAAGCCTTAAGAGCTCTAGGAATTAACTATAGTGAGTTGGAAAAACAAGGTGTGATGATGCCTGTATTGGAATTAAAAACCAAATTCATCAGACCAGCTAAATATGATCAGATCTTAACGATCAGAATTAGTGTCAAAAAAATGCCAACCGTAAGAATTGTCTTTGATTATGAGGTATTTAACGAATCGAATGAACTATTGACTGTCGCCGAAACAACTTTAGTTTTTGTTGATGCACATACGATGAAGCCGACCCAAACTTCCAATCCCGTAACAGAAACACTTAACAAATATTTCACAGAATAAATCGTATGAAATATAACGCTAAGAATATAAAAACAAAATTCTTTGAGTCTAAGTTTTACGACAAACTCAAGAATACCTTGTTAAATATAAGGGTGAGTAGCCACAAAGTCCCCCTTTGGGAGGTTCTCAGAGTATTTTCAAGCCAGATTTCAAAAGATGACATCAACAATAAAGCCAATGCGATGGCCTTTAGTTTTATGTTATCAGTATTCCCTGGTATTATCTTCTTATTTACCTTAATTCCTTATATCCCTGTTGACCATTTGGATCTTAAAATATTAAAGTTCCTGTCCGATGTTATGCCCACAAAGGTATATAGTGAAGCAAAATCTACAATTACAGATATCATTAGCAAACCAAGAGGAGGACTTTTATCTTTTGGCTTCATTTTGGCACTCTTCTCTGCAATGAACGGCACAGTAGCCATGATGTCAGCTTTTAACAAATGCTACAAAACTGTTGAAAAAAGAAATTTCCTCACTCTGCGCCTCACGGCACTCTACATTACCTTTGTACTCTCCTTTTTATTGATTTTCGCCATTTTTGTGATTACTATAGGAGAGGTCGTCTTACACTTTTATTTTGACCACTTATCTTTTATGGGGAGCCTGCAGCTGTATTTCTTCCTCATACTTAGGTATATTATTATTTTTGCTACATTCTTCTTAGGCCTCTCTTTTATCTATTTTGTAGCGCCTTCACTACATAAGAAGTTCGACCATCTTTCCTTGGGTGCTATCGTGGGTACGGTATTGATCGTACTAGTATCTTTAGGATTCTCCATATATCTCAACAAATTCGCTAGTTTCAACAAGGTATATGGCTCTATCGGTACCCTTATCGCCCTAATGCTTTGGTTCTACTTGATCTCATTAACCATTTTGATTGGTTTTGAACTCAATGCAAGTATCGATACTGTGCGTATTCTCATGGAGCGAGATCATAAAATCATCAAAAAGAATTCTTTCAGAACCAAAAAGAAGACCTAAAGGGATGTTTTTTTAAGTTATAAATCATAACCTCAAGAGCAGCAGTTTTAAGGCTTAGGTTTTTGTGTCTTGCGTCTTTTCTCTTTCATCTTTTCTCTAACCTAAATCTCAAAGCGTATAGGCCAAACAGAAATTATCCTTTTTAATATACCTTAGCTCCACAGTACTTAAATAATCAGGATGGATGATTTTCGTATGTAACTCTCCTTTTGCCTTCACCTCAAAATTATCCAAACGTATGTGATCTTTGAATGAAATACCATCTACTCCTAAACATTTGTACACTGCCTCTTTCACACACCAAGCTATGGTAAGCTTATCCATATCTTTTTCAATGAACTCAAACTCTTCCATAGAAATAAACTTGTGGGCAATGAGCTCAATCTTTTCCTTTAGCAATTCTATATCTATACCTACGGATTTTTCCGAATGCACAATCACTGCCGCATAGTCTTTGGTATGTGAAATAGAAATACTAGTCTTATTGTCTTTTAGAAAGGACTTTCCATTAGCCTCTTTTACGATTCCTTTATAGTTGATACCGAAATCTAAAGCCAAAGTTTGCATTGCTTTACGGGCAGCTACCCATTCCATAATTCTCGTTGGGTGAGATATCAATTCAAACTCATGTTTATCAAACTCGCTCATCACCAGCCCATCTAATAGCTCTTCTACTGTTTCATGCACTCCCCAAACGCCCCAACTGACATGTGAATCATGACGATCACTGATGATAAACCCCATAATAAATTTTTACAAGTTCAATATACAAAGTAATTTTGTAATTCAAATGTACGCAATATGCATTTGGAAGTTCATAATTTTCTCAACAAATCTGACATAAGATCTCCGCGTAAAAACACTAAGGCGCAACACATAGTAACATAGAACCTTACAAATCGAACAAAATGAGACCACGCATACAAATCGAGAAAACGGACACCTATTCTGGCCACTTAGACTGCATCTATGCACTCTGTCCAGCCCTAAATGAATCAGAATTTTATACAGCAGGCGGAGACGGAATGGTGGTAAAGTGGGATCTGAATATTCCCGACCAAGGCAAACTCATCACAAAACTTGAGAACTCTATATATGCTATGAAGCTCATTCCTGAGCGCCAGCTTTTGGTCATTTGCGAAAACCTCAAAGGCATTAGATTCCTAGATATTGCGTCTGGAAAAGAAACGGCCAATATCCCCCTTCCAGAATACACCTTCTTCGAGATCCAATACCACAAAAACCTATTAATAATAGCCACACACACCGGAAAGATTTTACTTTACCATTTAGAATCCCTCACGCTTATTAAAACTCTAGATTACAGCAACATGAGTGCGCGCTGTATCGCCATTAACATCCAGAACAATGAATTCGCAGTTGGCTTTAGCGACCATAGCATTAGGATTTTCGATCTAGACGAGTTCCAACTCAAATTTGAGCTCAAAACCCACACGAACTCGGTATTTACGCTGCAATATGATGCGAGAGGAGAATATCTGCTTTCGGCAGGCAGGGATGCCACGATCAACTATTGGGATACTAAAACAGGGTATTTGAATTTAAAATCGATTCCCGCACACCTATTTGCCATTAATCATTTACAATACCGACCAGACTTTAAATATTTTGCCAGTTGTAGCATGGACAAGTCTATCAAAATTTGGGATGCACAGACACTCTCCTTAATCAAGGTCATTGACAAATCGAGACATGCAGGACATGGCACCTCCATCAATAAGCTCTTATGGAAGGAAAAAGCGCTCATTTCGGTAAGTGATGACAGAAAAGTTTATGTCTGGAAGATAGGGATTGAAGAACTGTAGACAATCTCACAGAAAGCAAGTTTGTGGAGACACAAACTTGGGGTAGAGATTAGCACACAAAATCATTCCAAAAGATTTTGCCCCATGAACTCTTGAGCATTTAAATCAAATCGTTTATATTTGAACAAAATACCTTGATATGAAACGCACCACAATTATACCCCTATGGGCTTCATTACTCCTACTTGCTTGCAAACCCACAGAACCCACCAAAATCAAGGATAGTACTCAAACGCAAATACAAGTTGATACACACAAAACTACACCGCAAACAGCTCAGAGCAACTCAAAACAGACTTATACCGAGGAGGTTGAAATAGATGTAGACTCTTTTGGCCTAGATCCACAATTTGCAGTAGCCAAAGGCATCCTCATTGGCAACAGTATAAACGTTTATGAAACAAATACGCAAATTATTGATGACCTGAGCCAAGCTGATGGACAAGTCGTCGAGATTATCGGCAAAACTGAGAAGGCTTTTAGTTTACTCGACAAAAGTCAAAACGAAATCTGTGATCAATATCCATTTGTAAAAATCAAACTGAACAACAAAGCTGTTTGGGTCTTTGGCGCTTACGTCTATAAGATCAGCGAAGAAGCTTTACCCAATATTGCCAGTGCAGATTACGAATTAGTACTTTGCCACAACTTTGGAGTGGGTGCTTCTAATAGCGAAGGACTTACAGGTTGTGATGATTTCAGCCCACTCCTACTCAAGAAAATAGGGACAGACAGCTACAAACTCCTTGAAATGAACATGGGACACGACATAGAAGAAAACTTTCATGACAACTTTCCATACTACAACCTAATCTCTGACGAAGGTACGGGCGAATCCATCAGTCATTGTGAATCCACCCCAAAAGGTCTTGAGGTGCATATTGAGGTCAGCCATCAGGCATCGGGGGCTGAATATGATCTCAGTATAAGCGACCTAAACCTATCCAGACCTGAGGCTACGATTTCCAATTACCACACAATAGAAGAATAAAATTATACACTGCAAAACGGTTCCGCCCCTAACCACTATCTCTTACGAGGGTCAATATGTTTATACTTTGCAAGCATTTCCTTAAACTGCTCTTGATCCACAGGGCTCATATACATTTTGCTACTGGCTGGATATTTGGCGAGCAAGCCCGAAGGCCGAGTAGGTCTCTTTTCCAAACCACCTCCACAGTTGGGACATACATTGTACAAGACATCCTTGGCGCAATCCGCACAAAAGGTACACTCAAAAGAGCAAATCATAGCTTCGTGGCTTTCATTGGGGAGCGACTTACCACAGTTTTCGCAATTGGGTTTAATCTCAAGCATGGTTTAGCACTTTACAAATAGGTTCATTATGAATAGGAAAGTTACAAGAGTTGGCTATAAAACAAAGTTGGTTTGCCTTATGATGCAAAGCATTGGCCTTATCTACCATAGCAGCATCACTTACTACTACTAGGGGGTGTAAAGTAACCGCAGTAAAGTGTCCTCCCCCATCTTCTGTCTCGGTCATCACACCTTTAGCCTCATCGGTATAGTCAAGCACTACCACCCCTGCCTCGGCACAAAGATGTAGAAACCAAAGCATGTGACAAGTAGAAAGTGAAGCCAAAAACAATTCTTCTGGATTGTGCCTCGTGGGATCCCCTCTAAAAGCCGGATCAGAAGAACCTAAGATCTCAGCTTTATGGTGTACGAGTATAGTATGACTACGCTCATAAGCGCGGTAGTCGCTGGTGCCAGTACCTTTATTGCCGGTCCATTTGACTGTTAATTCATAATGATGTATTCCGTTCATGTTTAGTAGTAATTGCGATGATTGTTAATAAAACAGGTACTTTCAACCTAAAGATGCGAAAAACCTCTGAAAAACCATCATGATTCTAAACGATTTTCAAAGCAACTTTCTCACTGCTATATTCCGTTGCCCCATCCATACTTCATGACATTTTAATTTCTAAACAAATAATACTGAAATTGTAAGGACAGAATTTTCATATAGGATTCGAAGGTCTTAGCATTACCGCCAACTCCTTTGGTTTGCAGTTGGTATTTACCTAGTGACAAGATGTGCTGTATTTCTAAGACCATGATTCGGCCATTTTTATTCTGAATACCATAACTCAAGCCCATTACCACGTTCCATACCGATTTAAATTCTGCAGGAAGCAGTCGTTCTCCAGCCATCCAGTTCAGGGTAGTGCCTGTAGATATTTTAAAATGTTTATAGGGCATGCTAATCGGCGAGATTTTATAGAAGAAAAGGATCGGCACTTGATGGGAGACTATGGTGATATTACCCAAACCAACAATTTGGCTGCTGAAAGGATGTGTGATTGTCTTTTGAAGTTCATGGTGTTGTTCTGTGAGTTGATATACCAAATTAAAGCCTAAAGTGTTTGATATAATATACTCGCCTTTTAGGCCTATCAGATAACAAGCGCCTCCATATACAGGCATTTCGCCATTGGGTGTATATAATTTGCTATGTGTAGGAAAGGCTGAAACGCCTATACCTGTGAGTGCCGCAATATTAAACTTTCTGGAATCTTGAGAGTACCCTGACAATAGCAAGCAAACATTGAGACCCACTGATATGATATTTCTCATTTTCATTCAATTGACACTTTTGTGTTCAATAACGAAACTCATACTTGTAATATTGTATGAGTCTCAAGTTTAGTGGGTCCAAAACAGATTCCTAGCAATGTGAATGTTGATTAGAGTATTATTTTATCTACTATCCACCCACATGATATTGATATAGTCATCGTAGCTTTCAGGCGTAAGTTCAAAACTCCTATAGTCTTTGATGAATTTGAACACCACAGACTGCTGTTTCAGGCCTTTTCTTAAGGTTTCGCCGTTTTCAATATTCCTAAAACAAAATTGGACATCACCCTAGGGCAATGTCCAATAATTAAATAAATCTTTTGAGTACTATTTACCAGCACCGTCAATGATCGCATCCAAGACCAGTTTGTCGAATACCGTATTTTGGTTCCTGTTAAAAATGCCGCAAGCATTATCTCCAATACCGCCATTGTCCCAATAAAACGGAATGATACCGTATACTCTGGCCTGTTGGGTTACATATTTCATATAATACGCCCTCGATGCCAAATGTTTGGCAAGTGCATCGCCCGTTAGACTAGAACGACGTGTAGCGGCATACTCCCCCATGACCACAGGTATTCCTCTATCCACGAACTGGGTTTTCATCAATTTGAAGTTGGCGTCAACGGTTGCCTCTTCGCCCCAGGTAGCATTGCGTGTCAAGTCCTTTTCAGAATGGTAGTCTTTACCCCAGTAGTAAAACATCTTGCCCCAACTCGCATCTTCGGTTAACCCACAAAAATTCCAGGGCGTGTAATAATGCACCTCCACCATCATGCGATTGGCGGTTGGATCTGTAGGCAGCGATTTCATGAGTTTGTTAGTCTTCTCAATATCAGTGGATGGACCTTGAATGACCAAAACTCTGTAGCTATTTCTACCACCCGTAGCACGTACAGCATCTATGAAAGTTTGGTGGTACGAATTCAATACTGCCATTTGTGTACTGTCTTCCACATTAGGTTCATTAGCGCTCGCAAAGATGACATGTTCATCAAAATCTCGCAAATGCGTAGCAATTTGCTCCCAATAGGCTTTTTGTTTTGCATTGTTTTCAGCTTGCTTGGCAGGTGTGCAGTTGTTTTCGAGCCAGCCACCGTCCCAGTGGATGTTGAGCAACACATACATGTCCTTTTCTACACAATATTGTATCACTTCTTTGACCCTGTTGAGCCACTCCGTTTGTATTTGAGCTTTGGCGCTATTGGACAAGTGTTGATCCCACGCACATGGGATTCGCACAGCATTGAAGCCACTTTTTTTAACCAGATCTATTAAGGCCTTTGAGATACGAGGATTGCCCCAACCCGTTTCTCCACCTGTAGCTTCCAGCGTATTCCCTATATTCCAGCCTATTTTTATTTTAGCAGCAAGTTCTACCGCGTTGCTTTTCATACCTGTAGTGTCGGGTTTGAGCGGAGAAGTATTGTAGCTAGGATAAGAAGCGTTTTCCGATTTAGAATTCTTCACTTTGAGAAGATCATCTGCTTTGGTGGATAAGAAGGCCCCGAAGACCATGAAATTAACAATGATAAAAGTAACTTTTGTACGAATTGTTTTCATTTGCATATTCAAACTTTAAAGAAGTGTCAGTACTTATATACCAACATTATTGTTGTTTTATTTTAGTGCAAATACAATCGAAGACGAAGGGTGTTACAGTGTTTTTTGAAGATAGCTGTGCAATATGTTCTTGTGTGCAATGTCGTTGAGTAATCCCGAACTAGGTTTACTGGTGTCGTACTCTTTTATCTAGAGCTTCCAAAAGCGAGACATTTATTCATGTTCAACTCCATACAGAGTTGTCCCATGGTATAAAGTGTCAATGATTATTTAAGTTGGTTTTAAGCAAGGCGAGCAACAACCCTGTAGGGGTTGAATATGAATAGCCCCACGAGCATCGTGGGGATGGAAGTTACATGGTTCACAACGACCCTGAATGGGGTCGAACTATACGTTATGTGAGCAATATCTGTGACATATCAAAATCAATCGGAATATCTCGGGCTCGAAAAAAAACTTAACAACATTACTTTGTTAAGATGATTAGAACAGAGCTCTTGGGTAATCCCCGAGAGCTCTATCAAACAAGTTGAAATTATCCCAGAATAATCATTAGAAATTTACTACGGCAAAATGCTACCTCAAATTCATTTCGATACTCGTTTTTCTTCATTCAAGCTAGCATTACTAGCTTTTCATTCAGAAAAACTCCGTGCCTCATGACTTTTTCCTATCATTTCGTCTCGCTACAAAGTCTAATGCTTAATCTGGGCTTATCAAAACTTCCCAAACTTCAAGGCCGCATTGATACTGGCTCCGCTGATGTCACCAGCCTTGAGGCCGTTTACAGGAGAGCCCGTCTCCATTGCCAATCTGTATGAAACCCCAGGGCAAAAACGCATCCATTTTAAAATGTTCAGTTCCACATTCACACCAGGTTCAGTAACAAGATACCAATCTGTACTTTTTCTATATTCATTAAAAGTCTTTTCATTGTCGTCCGCAAATCGGTTGTACTGGGTATTAAAACCCATACCAGCAAACAACTGGAACGAAAGGTGCAGGAGCCTGTTAGACTTGAGCACATATTCTGACATTAGGCCAAATTGCCCATATTCATAGCTCATGAGAACACCTGGCACTGAATTAAACTTACTAGGTACGGGTATGTTGTTGGTAGCGGAAGCACCAGATACTCCCAGCATAAATTTGTGATTGATATACCAACCGCCATAAATGCCTGTCAAATTGGCAAACTGACCTCCAATACTTGTAAATTTATTAGTGAGGGCCCCATAGCCACCCGACGATTTGACCCTATTGCTGTCCAACAATGTTTGGATCTCTTGACCTTGGCAAATGATATTGCCAGAAACTATAAACAGTAGTGTGAAAAATTTGATGAAGTGTTTCATGTTTTTATTTTTTAATCTATACACCTAAGACATTTCATCAGAAGTATACCCCTATGCCATGAAAGAAAAATAAAAGATTATAGATCACTCATTAAGAGTAAAAGCTTTAAAACCTATAGTCAAACGAATGAAAATTTGTAAGTTTTAGAAAATATTTTTCCAAAAAATCCAACGCAATAATGGATCAGATTTTAACAGTAGATCAAATTACACCGCTTTTGATATCGAGAAGCTTCAGGTACAAATAAAACCATGTAAAAGTCAAAAACCATGATAAAGGAGTCTTGTAGTGGGTTTTACCCTTCATGTGCTTCATCGCATTGGACATGACTATCCATCCAAAAGTTCTGTAAAGAAGCCCGAAAGTCATAAATCCAGTGTCAAAAGTCATGACTTCCGCTGTAGAAGTCATGAGTTCTGGGGTAAAAGTCATGACTTTCGGATCTCAGGTCGTGACTTCTGGGTCACAGGTCATGACTTCTGGGGTAAAAGTCATGACTTCCGAGTCACAAGTCATGACTTCCAGGTCGTAGGTCATGACTTCTAGGTCACAGGTCATGACTTCTAGGTCGTGGGTCGTGACTTCTAGCTTATACTTTATGACTTCTGAGTCATAAGTCATGACTTATGGAGAACGCAAAGGATCTTATGCCGTGTAATAATTAGTGAGGTTTTGTGAATGAGTCTTGTTTATATCAATTCCAGCTTTCTTATTCCGTCTCATTTGCAATTTCGCGCTCACTAAATACCTGTATAGCGAAGTAAATCACGAGTCCCCAAAACAACAGGGTGGAGAAGATGCCAGTCCAGTAGTAAGCGAAAGCATCAATGATTCTGTATAGAAACAATACTATGCTGCCATAGTTGAGCCAGACCCAAATGAGTTTAAGAACATCAAAAACACCCTTGGAGGGTTTACGGATAAATGAAGCTAGGTAGGCAAGCCCAATAATACTGAGACCTACTGCCACCATAAGGTTTCCATAAGGCCAGTGCATGATCTTAAACATAGCTCCCAAAAGCACGAGAAGTACACAGCCCTGAATAAGAGCCCAAAACCATGTGTTTCGCAAGGTACCGTTATTGATTAACATATACAGAGCCACTAAGTGAGCGGCACCCAAGCCGAACTGAGTTACTTTGTTGGGACTATCACCCGGTAAGATGAAGCCGAAAAGACCTATGAAGAGCAATGTGCCAATTAGGAATAGCGTTGTTTTGTTTGACATTGTGTATTATAGTTTGTTTTAAAATGTAAGCAAAAATTATTTTTCATTTATTTTGAGATATGGAAGTTTGATGATTGTTGTATAGGAACTGTCAATGTAGGTTCTTTCAAGATCCAGTAATGATAAATATTGAATAGCCCTTTTATGATGCATTTAGATTATTAGAATTAGGTTTGCTATTATGGTTTTTGATTTCCTCTAAAAACCACTTATAGGTTTCTATAAATTTCTGGAATTGTGCTGTTTCTGAAAGCAGGCTAAGAGGAAACGTAGGTCGGGCCGATATTTTATCAGCAGATATGCCAACTCCTTTAATCTGGTTTAATCTATTTAACAGTTCCAAACGTTTTTGATCACTGTCAAATGGGGGTTTTAGTTTGTGCCACTGAAAATAAACTTCAACAACACCATAAGTCCACAAAGCAAAAAGGTAATAGTCAACACCTAAGTATTTGAACACAGGAACCATAGATCCTCGTTTGCCAGAACCATACCAAATCCTCGTTACTTGAGGCCTTAGCCAGTTTAACAACTGATGTACAATATCAGCGTCCCCTTGGCTACGTTGCGACAAAGTTGCTAAAAAAGTTTCTTCTGACCAGTTTGAATTTAAGACGTTATTGATCCCTTTTGTATTGTCGGCTATTGCTGTTTGGCCTATTACTTTAGGTACAAGCGTTTTAACATTATTATGACCTATAAACTGTTTTATTTCTACTCCTAAAATTTCGGCCGGAGTCATCTGTCCATTTAAAAATTCAATTATTCTTTGTAGTTCTTTTGGTATGCTGTCAGCAATGATCAACATTCTGATTTTTCCCGCTTTCAGATTGGTCTTGGTAAGTTCCCAGAAAATAGTTGCTTCATTTTCACCTTGCAAAAAATTTTGCAAAGCCTCTTCACTATCCTTGTTTGCCAATTTGCATTGTTCTTCAAAACAATGAATTATCTCTTCCATTGCCCAATAGGTAACGGCATTGGCAGCATAGTCAAGAATCTGACCAACAACCTCTCTTCTTATACGCGTATCCGTGCTTCGCTTAACTTCTACCAATGTAGGGATACCGTCTTGATCAATGAAAAGATGGTCTAAACTCCATCCTCCTGCTGTGTCCTTTTCATCAGGAACTCTAAATTCACGAGAGATGAGCAACCATCTTCTTGGACGTAAATTATTTATTTGAGCTCCTGACATTAAATTGGGGTAGTCCGCTAAGAGTTGTTGCAATAAATCTTCTGAAATATAATTCGATTCATTTAATTCGGTAAGTTTACCTTCATTGTCTAAATGAAATATAGTCTCGCCCATAGAGTTGTTCTGTTTTATTTATTATTTAAACTTCAGGCTATTAGACCTCTCAATCAACCATTTAAACGCCGAAAGGAATTCTTTTCTCTTTTCACCTTCATCTTTTCTCTAAAGTCTAAACTCCAATTTCTAAACTCTCCCTTCGAGTAGTCCCAAATAATAAACCTTCTCTTCATTATAAAACTCATTACCATTTCTGGTATTCAGTTTATCGGCGAGGCTTTGAACTTGCTGCTCTAGCCAAGTTACCGCCTCAGGCACTTTACATACCCCATCTTGTACAGGAATGAGGTTTTGAGAAGCGATATTGAGCTTGATTTGTTTTTTGCCAGCACCTTGTAGTGCTTTGAAAAACATTAATGTGCCTAGATAAAAGCGAAACAGAAACAATTCTGGTTGAGTATGGGCGCAGAAGTCCAATTGTTTCTCCAAAATAGTACGACCTTTAACAAACTCCTTGGTCAATGCATAATAGCTGAGTAAATGTCCCATTTCCTTCAGTACCGCTTTCTTGAGATTGATTTTTTTCCGGGCCAAAAGCGCTTGTTCTGTAGCAACATCATATTTACCCAGTATATAATTGACCATGGCCGTCTTGGAATACGTGAAATCTGGCACTTCTTTGCAGGTCACTGTCCTCGCCAATAAAGGTTTTGCCTTTTTCTGAAAATTATCAAAATCCTTGAGATTCAAATACACATCCAAGAGGTTATTGGGCTGACAGGCCTTGCAGTCGTCAAGATCACAAGACTTATTGTCCTTAAGGTACAACTTCATGTGTTCCAGTGCTTGAGACATATTGCCCAAATCGCTGTTCACGATCATCCTAAAGTAGTGGATGATCCTCATGCCCGTACCATGATCCAAAAACCTCTTCTCCATGTCGTTGAGGAGCTGGTCGATTTGTGATAAAGAAATTGCAGCAAAATCAGAGAGGTTAATGATGATCCATTTGTACATCCAAAGTACTGTATGGGCACTATCTTGATTGTGTCCTTCATCTATCCTTTTGAGCAGCCAAGGCATGGTCGCGATGGCTTTCTCCTTTTTGTTGAGCCAGTTTACCTGTCGCAAGTAGCCCAAGCGGGCATCAAACTCCAGATCTTTGTCTTTGAATAATTGTGCTTTTTGAATGCATTTTTGGAGTACCTTTTCGTTTTCCTCAGACTCATCGGCATATTGTAAGGAATATATGTTATACTCTATATCTTCCTTGGTGTTAAATTCAAAACTCATTGTTTACAAATTGTTGTTGATCAAGAAGAGTATGTTTTCGTTCATTCGGGCGAGCTCCTTATTGGAGATCGGGTAGTGCCCCATCATAAGTGCATTAAAATAAATCATCTGCACATAGGGATCAATCTTTTTGCTAGAGTCTGTATTCAAGAGTTTCTGAACGATCTCATTACTGTAATTCAAAAAGAGCTTAGACCTGAATCCTGTTTCAAAATCGAGCACAGCATCCGAAACTCCTGCCCAGAGATCATCCGATTCGCTTTGAATGTTTTCGAAATCACGTTTCTGTACGTCGTCTTGTGACATATAGAACATAGCAGGCAAGTTTTTGGGTTCAAAGGCCTTTACGTCCAGTTCCACATCAAACTCCATGAGCACCACCTGCATGGCTTCTATCCTTGCACGCAGGTCATCATATAGCTCCACATCCAGATCGTTGAGGATATTGCCAAAATATTCAGGGTCTATGAGTGTGAGTCGGTCAAACTTATCAGCGATCATGAGCTTTTGCAAGATCGGGGTATCGTAGATGTAACCCGCGTTAATCACCAATTGATTATTGGCTCGAGCCACTGGAGCAATCTGCCTGTATTCGTCGATATCGGAAACAAAGAGGATCTTATCACTCAGCGCTTTGATCTCCGCAAAAGACAATACACCTTCTGTGGTAGGAAATATAAACCAGTCTGAAATGAATTCGAAAAAGGCATCATCTTCAAGCGCCAGTGCCTTGAGCGCTTGCCCATGGATCAGGATGATTTCCTTTAGGCTATCGGGATCGTTTTTACTCAACTGTACCAAATGTTGAATGATGCTTTTGCCCAAAGAGGCCTTTACGCGCTCCAAGGTGTCATTGTGGTATACCGATTCCCTAGAGGCCGTGGTGGCCAGATTGTCGGAGTTTACGATCGCCTTCACAAAAAAGGCCCAAGCAGGCAAGATCTCATCGCAGTCACTAGAGATAAACATCTTCTTGATGTATAAAACATGTTTGCTCTGCGTTGCAGTATGCGTAGCCCTTGGGAGAATGTAAGCAATACCTCGCGTACTGCCGTCCTCATCTTGAATTGAGAAAAAATGCGTGAAACGTTCGTTGAAAGTTTTATTGCCCAAAAGCAAGGCATCATTGCCCAAGCTGTCTTTTTTGAGCCATGGGAATTCTTTGTTGAAAAAGCTTTCTTTCCCGGCATTATAGGAATAAGAAAGGTTTACGGGCAGATAATCTCCATATTTATGCAAGAGCGCGACCATTTTATCCGGATCAAGCGCAATATCACTTTTGATCTCAAGCTTTACAGTAGTGCCGACCCTATCGTTGTGGGATGATTCTTCCATGGAATAGGTCCCATCAGCCTTGCCAATCCATTTCATAGTTTTAGTATTGGCTATAGAAGTACTCAGCACCTCTATGGTATCCGATACCATAAAACAAGACAAAAGGCCAATGCCAAATTGCCCTATGAAAGACTGTTGTTCCCGATTGAATAGGTCTGCGGTATCCCTCTTGGAACTAGAGCCGATCTTTGAGAGGAACTCCACCATTTCCTCAGAGGTAAGACCAATGCCGTTGTCTTTAAGGATAAGAACTTTGGACTGGGCTGTTTCAAAAAAATCGACATGAATAGATGCCTCAAAATCTTCCTTGAGTTTTCTTGCCAAGATGGCGTCGTTGGCGTTTTGCAAGAGCTCCCTAATGAATACTTCCCAATTGCTGTAAAGGCTATCAGAAAGAACTTTTAAAACTCCAGAGAGATTGACTTGAAAAATGGCGTTTCCCATGTGTTAAGCTATAGATATACTGTACAAATATATAAAAATAATGATTTTCAAACCCCACGCTAAGTAATTTGGATTCGTTTTAGTTTGACTGTTTCTTCAAGATCTTCACGCTTACTCAGAATTTAAGAACACTTTACCTTAAAAAAACAGCTAATCACTATATTTCAACAAGCCTTCTACATAGCTGGCGATCTGAATATCCGTTTGCGATAAAAAAGAACTACCAGCCAACTGAACGGTCAAAAACAGCGTATGCACCTTCAACTCCATTTTTAAGGCGTTTTTATCATGAGTATTGATCAATTTTATTGTGGTTAGTGTTTTCCGTAGGGCTTCTCTTATTACCTTATCGGCACATATTTTTTGCATAAAGGCGTCTAAATCATCAAATACAACATCCAACCTACCCAATGGTTGTCCGTCATCATATCTAGCAAATGAGTTCCAGTCGATATCCACTCCAATCGGATAACCCGCACGTTTGTTTAACCCAGAATACGCATTAGAAATTTACTGCGACAAAATGCTACTTCAAATTCATTTCGATACTCGTTTTTCTTCATTCAAGCTAGAACTACTAGCTTTTCACTCAGAAAAACTCCGTGTCTCATGACTTTTTTGTACCATTCCGTCTCGCCAAAACCCCAAATGCGTATTCTGGGTTTAATTTACCTAAAAGCAATGGAAGTTTGTCAGTTTTAATAAAATCAATCAATCTCTTTTCTTGCAAGCGCATTTGATCAAATTCTGAAGTTCAACATCAAACCAAATATAAGATCTTGTGCACTTAAATCTAGGTTTAATCCACAACCTAGATTTACACAAAAAACCACTCCAAAACAAACACAAAACACAACATCACAACAAGTTACATATCACTCAAGGTTTCAACAGATCAATTCATTATTTATTTAACGGTAACACATATAATACAGGATATATGATACATGAGTCACATAATTGAAGAGATTTGAGTATATGAGTACAACAACTAGCATTTTTAGAAGCTTTATGTTTCTTGAATTTATCCATTTCACAAATCCGCCCCTAAGCCTCACTATTTATTTTTTGGCTGACTACATTTCAAACGCAAGCTCAGCCATTTTCCCAGAAAAAGGCCCCAACTAGTCACAGTCCCTAAAACCTTATACATTCCATGTATAGGCTCTGCCATCTTCACTCTAAACTCCTCTGTCTTGTGTCTTTACTCTTTTATCTTTCTTCTTTAATCCAACCTTTAAAACACTTCAATGCTTAAAATCACAGATCTAAGGTAATTCAGGTTTTATTCTCTTAAATTTGCAGTCTAAAATAGAAGATTACTCTGCTCAGCAGACATACATCTCATTAATTTCATCACATGTCATTTGATCCTTTTCAGATAAATCTTCCCGTCACAGACATCATTCACACCGTTAGGCAACACCTCATAGAGAGCAATACCCTCATAGTAAATGCCCCTCCAGGTGCAGGAAAGAGCACATTGCTACCTTTAGCCGTCTATCAAGAACCATGGCTTAAGGGGCAAAAGATTGTAATGCTCGAACCCCGAAGATTGGCAACCAAGACCATAGCACAGCGCATGGCGGCACTCTTAGGCGAAGAAGTAGGAAAAACTGTCGGCTATAGGATTCGTTTTGAAACACGCGTAAGTGAGCACACTAAAATAGAGGTGGTCACAGAGGGCATATTGACACGCATGATCCACAGCGACAATGGCTTGTCGGGTGTAGGCTTGGTGATTTTTGATGAGTTTCACGAACGTAGCATTCATGCGGATGTGGCCATGGCTTTGTGTAGGGAAGCCCAGCTTTCTTTGCGACCAGACCTGCGCATCATGATTATGTCTGCCACCTTAAACATGCCTCACCTCAAAGAATTGCTCAAAGCGCCTGTAGCCGAAAGCAAGGGCAAGCAATATCCCGTAGACATCAAATACGCAGAGGGCAACGACGCAATGATGCTTCCTGAACTGGCCGCTCATGTGGTACAAAAGGCCGTAAAGGAACACGAAGGCGATGTGCTGGTGTTCCTACCTGGGGAAGGGGAAATCAAAAAATGTGAGCTACTCTTGCAAAACAGCCTCAAGCAGTTTGCCATTCACCCTCTATATGGGCAATTGCCTCCCAACAAGCAATATAGCGCGATCATGCCTGACCGCAATGGAAAACGCAAAGTGGTGCTCGCCACCTCTATTGCCCAAACGAGTTTGACCATTGAAGGCATTAAGATCGTAGTAGACAGCGGCTATGGACGAAGCTCTAAATTTGATCCCAAATCTGGGCTTTCTAGGCTAGAAACCACAAGAATCGCCAAAGATGCTGCCGATCAGCGCGCTGGAAGAGCAGGAAGATTGAGCGCAGGTGTCTGTTACCGAATGTGGACTCAAGCAGAGCAGGAACGAATGCCCGAATATAGTACGCCAGAGATTTTAGAGGCAGATCTGTGTGATCTAGTTTTAGACATGGCCCAATGGGGCATTATAGACGTGGCCCAACTTACTTGGCTTACTCCACCACCCAAAGAGGCTTTGTCTGATGCCACGGAAACCTTGCACCAGTTACAGGCCTTGGAAAATGGTAGGATTACCGAACATGGCAAAAAAATGCATGAACTGCCTTGCCATCCAAGGATCGCACACATGTTATTGATGGCAGGAACGGGTAAAAAACTAGCCTTAGCCACAGATATTGCAGCATTCCTTGAAGAGCGAGACCCCATGGCCAAAGAAGCAGGCATTGACATCAATGTTAGAATAGAAGCGCTGCGTAGATTTAGGGCTGAAAATGGACAGCGCAAACAAATGGACAAAATCGAAAAGATTGCTACGGCTTACAGAAGATTATTACAAATAGACGCTGACAATGAGCTACCAGAGTCTTATGACACGGGGTTGATCTTGGCACACGCCTATCCTGAGCGTATCGCTTTTGCCAGGCCGGGTAATAACGCACAGTTTCAGATGGCTAATGGCAAATATGCCTCGGCCTCACACAAAGACGACTTGGCCCATGAACCTTGGTTGGCGATCTCCCATGTTCTGGGCAGAGAGGGTATTGGCAAGATCTTCATGGCCTCTCCCTTGAACCCCAAAGACTTAGCCCCCTTGGTCAAAGAGGAGGTAGTAATTACTTGGGACTCAAATGATGGGGAGCTCAGTGCCTCCAAACAAATGCGCATAGGCAGCATCATCCTTCGATCTTTGCCTTTACCGAAACCAGATGACAGGCATAGGCCGAAGGCGATCTCCGATACCATCAAAAAAGAGGGGGAAGACATTTTGCCCTTTACCGAAGAAGTAAAGGAATGGCAAAACAAAGTCTTACACCTGCGTAAGACACAGCCTCGTGCAGGCTGGCCCGATGTGAGCACGGCTACCCTACTCGCTACCAATGGAGAATGGTTGCTCCAGCACCTCTTTGAAATAGAAACACCGGAAGACTTGTGGCAGATAGATTTACTGGGAATTCTGGAACGCTTTTTAACCGACGAACAACAGAACGCTGTAAGAAAGCTTCGTATATAGTATTCGAACAATATGGATTGGCTAGCATTTACTTTTGCTATTTTACAATTTAAATTCTAGCCAAAACTTGCGAGCGCGTCGGGAAGGTCGTAATTTGCGAAATATTTTAGATTGATATTAAGGTTTTTATGAAGAAAGTTGCTGATTACAGAAAATTGCTGGGTGTAGACAAGACGATAGAGGTAAAGGAATTGAAAGCAGTTTACAGGAACTTTATGAAAGAGTGGCACCCTGACAAATTTCAAGATGAGACCTTAAAACTTGAAGCAGAAGAGAAAAGCAAAGCACTCATCGAGGCTTATAATTTCTTATTGGCCATAGCACCAGAAACCATAGCTGCCAATCTTGAGGATTACACCAAGACCGTTACCACGGCACACATGCTGGATTTCAGATACAAATCCAGAATATTGGAAATAGATTTTTCTGATGGTAGCAAATATGAATATTTTGATGTTCCCGCAAACGTATATACAAAGCTTGTAAATTCTGATGTTCCAGGTAGATTTATCAGAAGGAACATTTGTGGCACATATACCTATAGAATGTTGACTAGGGCTGTTGCAGAAGACACGAACGCATAAAAGCAAAAAGAACAGAATTGGTTTAGGGCTAGGCCCCTAAACTTTTGGCTATTTCGTCATTCAATTCCCTCAAAGACTTGGTAAGTAAACGCATCAACACTTTACCGGAATCAGAGTGAAAGATGATTTTGCGGCTCTGAATTGCTACTTTCACATGACTATACGGCCCTAATGACACAAAACCGGTTGTTTCACATTTGAATACGTTGCTGTTTCATATTTTTGAGGACACGACATATATAGCAAATAAGGAAACAAAGCTGCAAAAAAGCGTCCATCCCAATCGCAGTAGGTTATCGCCACCATGAGGATGTTGAGCACGATGAAAATCATGGCCAAAACCTGAGCCTCTTGCAGTTTTCGAAGATTCCAAAAGAGTGCTGTATATAACAAAACCATTGATATCGCTGAGAACAGATTGTGATAACCATTGTAATAAGGACGCACCTCTGCCAAAAGATAAGCTACTTTTAAAAACATCAAGGTCAAAATAGTACCTGGTTGCTCCACAAAAAGTACAATGAGCTTAATGAGTGTTCCACTATACTTGGTATTAATGTCGTGTATAATGTTTGAAGGGATTTGAAGAGAAGAAGGATAGCCACAAATATAATCGCCTGTAGCCAATGAGTTGGAAATGAATAAATAAAAAACATCTGTATAGTTATTTATCAAGATTATGAGCCCCAGCATCCCTATTGCCCCAAAAAGCCATACCCCTTTGGATAAATTATACCTATATTGCCAAATCATATATATAGCCAGAGCCAAAATTAATAAAAAGCCATTAGGCCTAAGTAGACAAACCGATAATAAGCTACCTACTAATGCCAATCGATGAAACCTTCGTTTGCGATGGACCCAAAAATACAAGAAGAAAATAAGTGCTGAGCAAAACAAAGATTCCGTAAGTAAACAGACGTTCCACTGGTGATAGGGCAAATACATAAGATATAGGAGCAGTAAGCATTTAACAAGATTGTTGTTCTTGAAATCAACCAGACTTAATAGCGCAATAAATGCTGCTAATGCTAGCACCATTTGCAAAAACACTACCCAATTTGCTAGAGCTAAGGGATTAGGAAAAAGGCACAAAAAAAGGATATAGCCTGAGTACCAAAAATGATAAGATCCTTCAATCATTCCAGATCGCCATGCAGCGGCTTCATCCACAAAGCGTTGTGTATCCACCAATACTTTGGTACCATAGTAAGCATAACAAATGAATTGAAAAAACAACCAAAATGTTACCCAAACCCAAGTACGGGTCCATAATGTATGCCTCCACACATAATCAAAGACGGAAAACATTATTACTGTATACTTTAGGAAACAAAGATATACCCAAATTATTTCTTAACTCAAAATAATTTTTCCATTAGATTCTGTTCATCACACCAAATAATGTAAATATGAAAATTAACGAAACCAACTTCATGAAAGAGCTTAACTCTATTGTTACGGAGCTCATTCTTATTTGTGAGGAGTTCAAAACGATTGAGCAAGACAATCCCCTTACTCATGATAACATTCTACTCCTTAACGGCCAATTTGTAAATGGCTGCCAATACCCCTAGATATTGTTGAATATATTGCTACACAACATCCCGACCTCAAAATAGTAGGAGATAAACTTAAGCGCTCCATCAACCTTACCAATGAAATCTTAAAAGAAAAAATAAGAATCCTACGTAATACCCCTAAAATATTCAGGGGAATGGTATGATGTCATTAAACCCAGAATAATCATTAGAAATTTACTGCGACAAAATGCTACCTCAAATT